>JACVQI010000213.1 GCA_015661095.1 Gammaproteobacteria bacterium | reverse complement strand
CCGCCTTTACTGAACAGAATGACGGGGATACGGTTGCCACCGTGTTGCCGGTTCAAACCAGCAACAATCATTTCCATGTAAGCCAGGGAGAATTCCTTATAAGCGGCCTCTGACAGGGCGCCGCCCCAGGAATCGAAGATCATCACAACCTGAACCCCGGCGGCGATCTGCGCATTCAAATATAGCGTAATCGATTGCGCCAGGATATCGAGTAACCGATGCAGGGATAACGGATCTTCGTAGAGCATGGCCTTGGCGATATTGAATTCCTTGCTGCTGCCGCCTTCGATCATATAAGTACCGATCGTCCACGGACTGCCGGCAAAACCGATCAAGGGCACCCGTCCATCCAGTTCCCGGGCAATCAGTCGCACGGCATCCATGACATAGCGGAGTTCCGTTTCCGGGTCCGGTACAGTGAGCTTATCGATATCCGCTTTACTGCGTATCGTTTTGGCAAACTTCGGTCCCTTGCTCTCCACCATGGACAGCCCCAGTCCCATGGCATCCGGAATGGTGAGAATATCCGAAAACAAAATCGCGGCATCCAACGGGAACCGATCGATCGGTTGCAGGGTCACTTCGCAGGCAAGTTCCGGCGTTTTGCAGAGTGTCATAAAATCCCCGGCGCGTTTCCGCACTGCGCGGTATTCGGGTAGATAACGGCCGGCCTGACGCATGATCCATATCGGCGTCATATCCACCGACTGGCGGAGTAAGGCCCGGAGCAAGCGATCATTTTTTAATTTTGGCACAGTCTTGATAAGAATTGGATTTGGAGAGGTAAATAATACAGGAAACTACAGGCTGAATCACTTTTGACAGAAACTTGCGGCGAATTGTGAACAGGATAGGATTTTTTGTCAGCCATACAATAATTGCATACCGCAGATCCAATCTGAATAGTGTCTTTTTTCAGGTATTACCACTACAATACGCGGCCTTTAAAATTACCGGCACGCAAGCCAAGTAACAGCAATTGAACGAGCAGCATAACCAGGACTATTACGCGGCAAATCCCGTCGCTCGCTGGCTGGCGCTGACCAGTATCTGCCTGGCAACCTTCATCAACGCCATCCAGAATTCGTCCATTAATATCGCCATTCCGAATATTGTGGCTGACCTGCACGCGGACGCGATATTGGTCAGTTGGATCCCGACTTCGTTTTTATTGACCAGCGTGATCCTGTTATTACCATCCGGGCGGCTGGCCGATATTCATGGCCGCAAGAAAATCTACCTGTCCGGTATTGTCCTGCTCGGCATCGCCAGTGCCCTGGCGGTGCTGGCACAACGGATTGAATGGCTGCTATTTACCCGGATGTTACAGGGGGTCGGGGCCGCCATGACCTTTGCCACGGGGCTCGCGCTGGTGATGTCGCTGTTTACCTCGGAGAATCGCGGCATTGCCCTGGGACTGGCATCTGCTTCACTCTACGTCGGACTGGCCTGCGGCCCCCTGATTGGCGGCTGGTTAACAGAAAGTTTCGGCTGGCGCAGTGTCTTTATGTTTCCCGTACCGCTGCTGGTGATATCCTTTATCCTGATCAGCATTCGCATCAAAGGTGACTGGAAGAGCGACCAACAACAGAAGGTGGACTGGTTTGGTTGCCTGATCTTCGCCATCTGGTCGACATCATTATTCGTCGGCGTTTCGTCTCTGCCGGGGCTGGAAGCGATTATCCTGATCATGATTGGTATCATTGCGCTCATCGGGTTCGTCTATCAACAGGCCAATTCCAAATATCCTTTGATTCGGTTCAAACGCATACTGAATAACCAGGTGTTCTCGCATTCTCTGGTCGCCAGTGCCTGCGTCTACGCGAGTAATTACCCGCTGATTTTTCTGTTCAGCTTATACCTGCAATATATCAAGGGCCTGTCGCCGGTACACGCGGGCCAGATCATGGTGCTGCAGGCGGTGACTATGGCGATCCTGGCGCCGATCTCCGGACGTCTGTCCGACAAATATGAACCGCGCGTCATCGCCACCTCCGGCTGCTTGATCATGTTTGGCGCGTTTGCGATTCTGCAGGGGAGCGACGCAGACACATCACTTTATCTAATCGGCGGCGCACTAATCACACTCGGGTTTGGTTTCGGTCTGTTCAGCACACCCAACAACAACGCCGCCCTGAGTTCCATCGACAAATCACGATTGAGCATCGGTTCGGCCCTGCTCAATCTGGCACGAGTGTCGGGCAATATGCTCGGCACGGCCATCGTCCTGGTACTTGTTTCGATATTTATCGGTGACGAAAAGATTGAGCCGGTTCGGTATGGCGCATTACTGACCGTGATCCATTGGGCCCTGGCACTGTCCTGCCTGAATGCCATCATCGGCGCTTATTTCTCCTATACCAGGGGCAATATACGAAACAAAACCGATTAGACCTGCGTAGCATTTCAGACTTTTGGCTCTAGGCAGGCACGCATATATCAGAATTTGTATAATAAATGTATGCATGATCAATTGAGACCATAGCCAGTATGGGACGTTGGCGGCCACCAGCACCGGCATCCTCTCCATATATTACGCCGGAGGGCTATCTGCATCTGGAGACAGAACTCAAGGACTTGTGGGAGCGCCGCAAGGATGTGACCAGGGCATTGGCAGCGGCGGCCGCGGAAGGTGATCGGTCCGAAAATGCCGAATATATCTATCGTAAAAAGGAATTACGCGAACTCGACGCTCGTATCGGTTATCTGCAAAGACGTATGCCTAAATTGAAAATAGTCAGAGACGTTGGTGACACAAACAGTGTTTTCTTCGGCGCCTGGGTTACCATCGTCGATGCGGATGGAATTGAATCCGTCTATCGTATCGTCGGCCCGGATGAAATTGATTACAGCATGGACTACATCAGTATAGACTCACCCATGGCCAGGGCGTTACGCAGCAAACACATTGATGACGAGTTCAGCTTGAACAATGGCACCGAAATACGGCAATATCTGATCACTGACATTCGCTACAAAACAAATCCTCGATAACCAGACAAATCTATCTATGCATCCAGCAGGTTTAGTCAAATTGTTTCAGGCCTACGCCAACCGGCTGAAGTTCAAAAACCTGTTCATCCTCACCGTAAGTTTGTTCGTTATCGACCTCCTCATCCCCGACTTCATCCCGATGATCGATGAAATCATCCTGGCCCTGATCGCGGTCCTGCTGACCAATTGGAAGAAGGAGGATAATCCCGAACAACCGGGGACAGTCATCGAAGGTGAAGTCGTCAAGGAAGAAGATAAGTAATTCTCTCCTGCTATCACCGCATGACCGCCGGGATACACAATTGCAGAAGCGGACCATCTTTATTCCCGTTTTGATTCCGATAACTGCCAGAGCTGAATAATCCGGCCCGTTACCGCCTCCCTGCGACTGAAGTCGCCCAACCGGTCTGTTAATCCGTAGTACCGTAGATGATTAGTTTTCCTTGATTAAGTCTGTAATATCATTCACATTGTACAATATTATGGACATATTATACTTAGCATACCCATAGATTTAGTGGTATAGGAATAAGAAAACCGCTAGATATAGCTTGATCTCTGTAAGTTATTGATTGTAGGATCAAACTTGAAAGTTACAGCCCGGCGCGGAAACGCCGGGACTGTAGGAGTAGGTTACAGGGCGATACCTGTTCCCCAAAAGGATAAAGCAGTTGCATCATAGCAATTTCCTTTCAACACTTTCAACACCTTTTAAGCTCGCCCTTGTTTAACTTCAAGCATCATGCTTGGGGGAGGCGTTTATGTTAGTTCAAAACCTCCAGGGTACTGGAGACTATCCCTGTAATTGTGGCAGCTGGTTGAATCATTGGGGTAAATATTGTGGTCTACAACCAAGCCCAATCGTATTCTGCTCAGTCAAAGG
>JACVQI010000212.1 GCA_015661095.1 Gammaproteobacteria bacterium | reverse complement strand
GCCTACCGGGCCGGTCTGCTCTATGGTCTGATGCATGGCATGGACTGGGAAACCATCGGCCGGATCGCCTCGCTCATGGGCTCTCTAAAAATCACCGCCCACGGTACACAAAACCACAGCTTTACACCGGCGGAATTTGCTGACAAGTTTGAGAGTACCTTCGGCCACCGATTTTAGGCCTTTTTCGCCGGTTTCGACTGGTAACTGTCGATTGCAGGCCTCGGCGCTTGCATGAGACTGGATTCCGCCAGCCGTTACATTATAATGCGCGGCCTTCCTTCCTGTTGGAGCATTGAATTCCTTGATCGAGAAGTTGCGCAATATCGCCATTATCGCCCATGTTGACCATGGCAAGACCACGCTCGTCGATCAACTGCTCAAACAGTCCGGCACCTTGGGCAGTCGCGCTGTCGTACTTGACCGCGTCATGGATTCCAACGAACTGGAACGGGAACGCGGTATCACCATCCTGGCGAAGAATACCGCGATCAAATGGCAGGACTACCGCATCAATATCGTCGATACACCCGGTCACTCCGATTTCGGCGGTGAAGTGGAGCGGGTGCTGTCAATGGTGGATTCAGTGTTGCTGCTGGTGGACGCCGTCGACGGGCCGATGCCGCAAACACGCTTCGTCACGCAAAAAGCGCTGGCCAGAGGCCTGCGTCCTATCGTTGTCATTAACAAGATAGACCGGTCGGGATCGCGGGCGCCCTGGGTGCTGGACCAGACTTTCGATCTGTTCGATCGTTTGGGAGCCAAAGATGAGCAACTGGATTTTCCGGTCATCTATGCCTCGGCCTTATACGGCTACGCCAGCGAGGACCGCGATGCGCGCTCGGGCGATATGACGCCATTATTTAAAATGATTGTGGAACAGGTGCCGGCGCCGGTGGTGGATCTCGATGGACCGTTCCAGGTCCAGATCAGCGCCCTGGACTACAATAGTTACACCGGCGTGATCGGTATCGGCCGCATCACCCGCGGTCGGATCAAGTCGAATACACCGGTGGTGGTGATCGATCGGCATGGACAGCAGCGCAAGGCCCGCATCTTACAGATCCTGGGCTTTCTCGGGCTGGAGCGCACTGAGGTGCCGGAAGCGCAGGCCGGGGATATCATTGCCTTCACGGGAGTCGATGCCCTCGGCATCTCCGACACCCTGTGCGATCCGAAATGTATCGAGGCCTTGCCCGCCCTGGCGGTTGACGAACCGACAGTGAGCATGACCTTTCAGGTGAATAATTCACCGCTAGCGGGACGGGAAGGCAAGTATGTCACCTCCCGGCAGATCCGCGAACGCCTGTACCGGGAACTGATCCATAATGTGGCTCTGCGAGTCGAGGATACGGGCGACCCGGACAAGTTCAGGGTCTCGGGACGTGGGGAACTGCATCTGTCGATATTGATCGAAAATATGCGCCGCGAGGGCTTCGAACTCGGTGTGTCCCGGCCGGAGGTTATTTACAAGGAAGTCGATGGCCGGCTGCATGAGCCTTTTGAACAACTAGCCGTCGATATCGAGGCCCAGCACCAGGGCGCGGTCATGGAGAAACTGGGTGAGCGGGGCGGCGATCTGCAAAATATGATTCCGGACGGTAAGGGCCGTGTCCGCCTGGACTTCATCATCCCGGCGCGGGGCCTGATCGGTTTTCGTACTGAATTTCTCACGGCCACCCAGGGTACCGGGCTGATGTATCACGTCTTTGATCATTACGGTCCGGCCAAGACCGGCACTTTCGGCCAGCGCATCAATGGTGTGTTGATCGCCAATGGTAACGGCAAGGCGCTGGCCTATGCCCTGTTCAACCTGCAGGAGCGCGGCCGCATGTTGATCGGGCCGGGTGATGAGGTCTATGAAGGCAGCATCATCGGTATCCATGCCCGCGATAACGACCTGGTGGTCAATCCTCTAAAGGGGAAGCAATTGACCAATATCCGCGCCTCCGGCAGCGATGAAAACATCCTGCTGACGCCGCCGATCCGGTTGTCACTGGAACAGGCCCTGGAGTTCATCGACGACGACGAACTGGTGGAGGTAACGCCGAAGTCCATCCGCCTGCGCAAGAAACAGCTGCTGGAACATCAGAGAAAACGCTCCGCCAGGGCGGGCTGAATTTAAGTTGGATGGGGTGAGGAACGAACCGCATCGGTCGAAGACTAACTTTCCATCATAGAAAACGTAGCCCGGATGCAGCGTAGCAAAATCGGGGGAATCTTCCAACACAACCTCAGATTATACGATCGCATCGCAGGCCGCAATTCCATTACCACCAATGCGTTCCCGGATTTCATTTCATTCCATCCGGGCTACTTTCTACGAGTTATCGTTGGTGTTATGGCAACCTCGATTGCCACAACGACGGATCTCGATGCTGGTGAAGTACTGCGAATATTTCAATGGCGCTATCTTCAAAAACAAAATAAATTGCGTAGGGAAAGCGTCGTAATAAGATGCGTCTGGCATCTCGATATAACCGGGCATATGCTTCAGGAGTTTCAGCTGCTCTTTCTATCGCAGCGTCGAGTTCCAGAATGAACTCGATCCCCAAACCCGGCCTCTGCCGTTCATACCAAGTTGCCGCGTTGTCAGCGTCTGCGCAAGCGCGCGGCTGAATGTGTGCCCGGCTCAAGAATCGTGAAGCTTGGCCAAGAGTTCCTCGCGAACTTCGCTCCACGGCCGTCCAGATTGCGGGTTGGCTTGATACTCGTTTAGTCGTTCATCCAGAATCCGCTTGTGATGTTCCGGCACTGAAATCCCCTCAGGATGCTGGGCTATTCGATCCCATAAATCCTGGACATAGGCTATACGCTGCTCCCTTGATACTGAGTCAAATTCAGGGGGAATCGAAAGTTTTGTAGTACTCATAAAATCAAATTATACGCGAAACTTATAATCGTCACCCTATCGTTTTATACCGCTCTCATCTTGGCGCATTTGAAGTCTGTTTAAAAAGAATGATGAGACCATTCGTCATTTCTACTGGATCTCGTGCCCCACCGCGTCCTACTGGGTCTCTACTGGTTCGATTATCTTATTGTCTTTCCCCCAGCAGAAATTCGCAGTCCTCGAACTCACCCGACGAATAAGTACAGACGCCCTTGCCGTTGGGCAAACCTTCGCTGAATTTCCCTTCATAGCTGGCGCCGCTGGGGTAGATGATCTTGCCCTAGCCGTTCGATAATCCATTCAGGAAATTACCCATGTATACCGATCCATCCGGGTGGGTGACGTAGCCATAACCATCCGGTATACCAGACTGTAAGGAAGCGGGTTCCTGTGCGGGAGATTCATCCATCTTGGTGGCGGTATAAGTGTCGGGTTTGATGCTGGTTTCGATGGTGAAATCTTCCCGTAGCTCGGACTTCAGCAGCAGCCAGGCCGTCAGGGCTGCCACGAGTACGAGGGCGACGCCCAGTAGTATTAACTGTAATCTCGATAGAACCATATGGTTTGAATCCCTCCGTCGCCAGTCCGTTGGCCATGAATATCGTTAACTATAGCAAAAATTGACTGGCTATGAGTTTCAAGCAACCGCCTGTTTCGATTTCTCCAATCTTTGCCGCAGTCGATCGAGTTGCGTGTACAGTTCCGCGGGCATGCGCTCGCCGAACTTTTCATAATATTCCCGGATCAACGGTATTTCCTGCAGCCAGCCATCGGTTTCCATTCGACGGCGGCGGCGCTACCCTCGCAGCGTTCGAAGATCCATTTCAGCACGCGACTGTTTTCACCGTAACCGGGCCACATGAATTTGCCGCCGTCATTTTTCCGGAACCAGTTGACATAGAAGATTTTCGGCAATTTCGCTCCGTATTTCCGGCCGATGTTAAGCCAGTGATTCCAGTAATCGGCCATGTTGTAGCCGCAGAACGGCAGCATGGCCATGGGGTCGTGGCGCAGCTTGCCGATGGCGCCGAAGGCGGCGGCAGTCATTTCGCTGGAGACGATGGTGCCGAGGAAAGTGCCGTGTTCCCAGTTGAAGGCCTCATTGACCAGTGGCACGACTGAAGCGCGGCGGCCACCAAACAGGATGGCACTGATGGGAACACCGGCCGGGTCGTCCCATTCCGGCGCTATACAGGGACATTGACTGGCGGGTACGGTGAAGCGGGCATTAGGATGCGCCGCCTGCGTACCGGAGTCCGGCGTCCAGTCCTTGCCCAGCCAGTCGGTCAGATGCGCGGGTGGTTTGTCTGTCATGCCTTCCCACCAGATGTCGCCGTCATCCGTCAGCGCGACATTGGTGAAGATGGTGTTTTGTTTGAGCATGGCGATGGCGTTGGGATTGGTTTGCATGCCGGTGCCGGGTGCGACCCCAAAGAATCCGGCTTCCGGATTGATGGCGTAGAGCCGGCCATCCTTACGGAATTTCATCCAGCAGATATCGTCGCCGACCGTCTCGACCTTCCAGCCCGGGATGGTCGGGGTGAGCATGGCCAGATTGGTTTTACCGCAGGCGCTGGGGAAGGCGCCGGCGATGTATCTGGATGCACCATCGGGACTGGTCAGTTTCAGGATCAGCATGTGCTCCGCCAGCCAGCCTTCGTCCCGGCCCATGACCGAGGCGATGCGCAGGGCAAAACATTTCTTGCCGAGCAGTGCATTGCCGCCGTAACCGGAACCGAACGAGCAAATCTCGCGCGTCTCCGGGAAGTGCACGATATAGCGGTTATCGGGATTACACGGCCACGGTGCGTCCTTTCGTCCATCAGTCAGCGGCACGCCGACGGAATGAGTGCAGTGGACAAACTCACCATCGCTGCCCAGTTGCAGTGGACAAACTCACCATCGCTGCCCAGTTGCTGCAGCACCGCACTGCCGATCCTGGTCATGATGTGCATGGAGGTGACGACGTAGGGCGAGTCCGTCAATTGCACGCCGATGTAGGCGATGTGCGAACCGATCGGGCCCATACTGAATGGGATGACATACATGGTGCGGCCGCGCATGCAGCCGTCGTAGAGCTGGTTCAGAGTGGCGCGCATCTCGGCCGGTGCGACCCAGTTGTTGGTGGGGCCGGCGTCGATATGCCGTTCCGAGCAGATAAAGGTGCGGTCTTCGACGCGGGCCACGTCTTCCGGTACGGAGCGGACGTAATAGCTGTTCGGCCGCTTGGCATGATTCAGGGGTTTGGCGGTGCCATTCAGGACCATGCGTTGCCACATGCGGTTATATTCCGCCTTGCTACCATCGCACCAGACGATGTTTTCTGGCTTGAACAGGGCGACCTTGTCGTTAACCCATGCCTGGAGTTGTGTGTGCGTAGTGGTCATTAATTGGCCTCTGGTTCGTTGGATCTATGGGTATGTCTGTATAACAGCGACCCAATACAATTCTGGTAGAGGCCGTCTGGTTGTTAAGGTAATCCTGGTGCGAGATCGACAGTCTGCGCCCGGTTTGCTCCTCGAATCAGACCGATCTGCTTGAATTCTATAATTATTTACAG
>JACVQI010000211.1 GCA_015661095.1 Gammaproteobacteria bacterium | reverse complement strand
GGCTGAACCGGCCTGTATGCTCAAGGAAGAACTGAAGGCAGTGAAATAAATTAACATCCGCTGGTATTAGCTATTTAAGATAAGTAAAAGGGCTAAATCTGTTAAATTGCTCCGTATTATTTCTTTCGGCATGCCGGGCTTGACCCGGCATTCGCCGGAATGACGGTGGTTTTAAATTTTAAGATTTGATCGTGGCTTCCATAATATTGAGATAGGTTCTAGTTGTTCGCTCGTACCCGGACAGAACTTGCAAGCAATTTCAGATAACCTGTAGACTAACCTGACAGAATATTTTTAGGGGGAGAGAGATGAGAATCATAAAAACCTTGCTCGTCGCCGGAATGGCCTTGATGTTGACGTTGGCGGCCTTCGGTAATATCACGATGTCGGACGGCGGTTTTGGCGCGGTCCAGGGCGCTGTCGGTATGCAGACTACTTACCTCCATCCCAATGGCATGTGGCGAGCCATCGAGAGCCCGGTATTGATCTGGATGGCATTCGGTATGATCACTTGTTGCGAGATATTCGCTGCCGTGTTGTGCTGGATCGGCGCCTTCAGGATGTGGGGCAGCAAAAACTCCAAAGAGCAGTTCCATGCTGCAAAAGCATCTGCTTATCTGGGACTGGGCGTGGCGGCCTGTCTCTATTTCATCGGCTTTCTGGTCATCGCCCAGGAATATTTTCTCATGTGGCAGAGTACCAAGCTGAACGTATTGCCGGATGCATTTCGCATCTTCGCCTCAGCCGTCCTGATCGCGTTGTGGGTCAACACTGACGACTAACATCCTGAAACTACAGGTGTTTTTAACTCCGGCATCGGTCTGATGCCGGATCTCCCGCAGTACCTGAACTCGGGACTTAAACTTCATGCGTCCTGATCGGCGGCAACTCGAAATTATCTTCTTGCTCAGGATTGACTATACTTTCCCGAATAACGATAAAATCCTTATCGGTGAACCCGATCTTGGTGCCCAAGAACTGACACGAGAAATCCAGCCTATAAATTATGTAAGGAGGGGAGTGCAATGTCCGCAGCAGATAAAAATAACAGAGAATTAGCAAAAGACCTGAAAGAAGGAATTTCGCGAGTATCCCGCCGGCAATTTACCATGGGCACCCTTGCCCTGTTCGCGGGTATTAGTGAAGCCCTGGCGCAAGGCCAGAGCGGTCAACCAACAGGTCCGGCGCAGCCGCAGAGCATGGAGGGGGCATTGCGGGGTTCCATGCCGCCTATCACTGTGACGGAGGAGCAGGCTAATCGCATGTTCCCCGTGCATAATGAACCGAAGATCATGACCATGGCGATGTCAGATGTTGCGCATCAGGCCCAGGATCTGGCGGACAGCATCAAAGCGGGAGCGGTCGCGATCCATGTCCATCCGCGTAATCCGGACAACGGCTTGGCGATGATTAACAGTGCGCTGTTAAAGCGGGTACTGGATGCGACCTTCGACAAGATTGGCGACTGCGTTACCCTGTCCCATACCTGGTATCCACGCGAAGGCGGCATTGATTATATCGTCGACACCAATGAACTGCTGGAGTGGGGAGAAGGTAACAAATACTGCCAGGGTTCGGTCGTGCTCCCCTTCAATAATGCGCAGCGGGCCATGGTCGACAAGGGTGTACGTTGGCTGGATGCACACAATGTCAAGCCATGTTTCGAATTTTATGATACCTCCGCGCAGATGCACTTCAAGCAACTCTTCGATGAAATCGGTAATCTTTCAAAGCCGCTCAGCCTCGATATCAATCTCGGCAAACATGATTCGACCGCCATCCACCAGGATCCGGGCTCTTATATGAATGCCATTGCCAACCTGGATATCGTGCAGAAAACCTTCCCGGGAGAATTCTATGGCTGGCGCACCGGTGGGCGGAACTGGCTGCCGATCATGACCATGGGCATCATGATGGGTGTGGACCTGGTTCAGGTCGGGCTTGAGGACGCCTACTGGCGCTGGCCGCATCGGGATGAATTGATCGAATCCAGCGCGGAAAGCGTGAAATGGGCGGTCGACATCGCCAATGTCATGGGCCGCCGCGTCGTCACGGATCCGAGTGAAGCGCGCAAGATCATGGGGATCAAGCTGACGTCGAAATTAGGCTAGGTCAGATGTATTCTCCAGGTCCTGTGTCACGTGAGGACCTGGAGGCACATGGCGCTGATTCAGTAAATCGATGAAGCTGAGATAATTACACAGTAAATTTTTAGCATTACTGCTATGGTTAATACCGGTTTCGCCCTGTTGGGCGAGGTGTTGCTCATTTGCATCCCTGCGACCGCAACATAAGTAAATCCTTATACAAAACTTTTGTTTTATAAAATACGTCCCTGTATTTTACCCTTCGGGCCGGCCTGCGGCCGTTCACAAAACTGTAAGGAACTGGTTTTGAACATTATGCGAAGCATAATGGCCTGCAAGGCGAGGTACAAGGAAGTACCGAGTAAAATCTGTTCCCGACAATATTGTGTCTAAGTACCCAAAACCATCTGGCGTGGTAGCGCTCGGCCTCCATACTTCCCTGTATTCGGCTCCCCTGCGAAGCTAGCGCTTTCTGGCGGCCGCGCCCACGCGTCCATCCCTGTCCGCGTCGGTCGCTAAATCCGCTCTCCTGCGGATTTGCCTGGAAATGACGTGCAGGAGCACTAATGTCGCGGGTGCAGGGATGCACAAGAGCGACCGCTGCGCTTTTCACAAAGTACCTCCATGTACTTTGCCATTTCATGGCGGACTCCGTCCGTGCAAATCGTCAATCCTGACGATTTGTCGGCGAGCTTGACACGCCAGCTTAAGACGGCTATTCCCTGCCGTAATTATACTAGACCCTCATTACTGAAACTTTATGTCAAATCTAATTCATTTTTCTTTATAAAAATGTAAATTTATTTTCCCTGTTTCCCCAGCCATTCCTGTGCTGATCGTCGGGCTTCGGTAAGCTGATCAGCTGTCATTGTTTGCTCAAGGATATCCTTGCTCTTCACTGCGTCCTCGTAGCCGCTTGCTGCCGCGATATCCAACCACTTCCAGGCTTGCACACGATCCTGGGCAACGCCGACACCGCTGTCATACAGCAAGCCCAGGTTGTACTGTGATTTCGCATGTCCCTGCCCGGCAGCCTTGGCGAACCAGTACGCCGCCTGTTTGCTGTCCTGCGCAAGCCCGGCGCCGTTGTAATACATGACGGCGAGATTAAACTGCGCCTCCGCGTAGCCTTGCTCCGCCGCTTTGGTGTACCAGTACGCCGCCTGTTTATCATCCCGCGTGACACCTGCGCCTTGCCGGTATATCAAGGCAAGGTTGAATTGCGCTGCCGAGTAGTTATGCGCTGCCGCTTTGCTGTACCAATGCACGGCTTGTTCAGCGTCCTGTGCTACACCGATGCCGTTGGCATACATCAGTCCCAGGCTGTATTGCGACTGCGCATGTTCCTGTTCCGCTGCCCTAGTGTACCAACGTATAGCTTGTTGATAGTCCTGGGCTGTGCCTTCGCCAATCCGGTACATCTTGGCAAGTTGGTGCTGGGATTGGGCGTGACCTTGCGCCGCGGCTTTGCTATACCAATACAGCGCCTGCTCAAAGTCATGCTTGAGGCCGGTCGCGTTGTAATACATATCCGCCAGTTCGACCTGCGCATGGAGATCCCCGGTTTCCGCCTCGGTTACCAGATCGGCGGATTCATGCGCCATCACCGTAAAACATGGGAATAGTAATACCAATAGAATATTAAAGATGCTACATCGCATAGGATTTTACTGTTTTTAGTTTCTTACCAGGATATCTTTACAATCCCGCTCAAGTTATAAGGTATGCCAGCCTCGGAAATAATTCAATCTATCCTTCAGGCCGTACGTTATTCGAACAGAATCATCCGGCCGTGAACGGGATGGGATTGTCGGTGTGGAAGGGATGAAGCTAACGAAGGTTGGGTTGAGGCACGAAACCCAACATGAAGCATTAATAAGTAGGGTTTTATTTTATTCAAGCCAACCTACGCTTACTTCCTCTTGGGTATGCAAGAGAAAGTGACCCGCCGTAAAAGTCGGAAACGATAATATATCGGCAGCATTAACCCACAAATTGGCTCTTGAATGTAAAACTTTTGTATCGCTAGCAATGGGTGGAATTTTGAATTAAATCATCAGCATAATGACTTAATTTTAGCGAGGGTAAAAATTCTGGGAAGTGCCGGCGCAGGAGCGAGCCAAAAAATTAACTGATTGTTATCGATGGCGCTCTCATTATAATTATCAATATGCGCCGGGATCCTTCCGGCAACAGCTGTGGAAACTTAAAACATGACCGACAAAGATCAAACGAAGACAACAACAACGGAAGTCAAGACCATGTGGTCGGAGACTCTGCTGGAAGCCCTGTATGTGGCGCTGGAGAAGAAGGCCGGCGATGCCAAGATCCGGGAGATACTCGGCGAACTGAAGGAGAAAGGTTATAAAAAGGATTACCTGATTGAGAAGGTCGGCAAAAAAATCGGCCCTAATGCCGCCGATCACTTGAAGCGCATTTTCCGCAGCGCTGGCGCCAAAGCCGCCACCGGCAAAAAACAGGATGCCGGACTGGTAGGGAAAATCAAGGGTATATTCAAATAACACGGCAACCGCGCAGGGTGTCTGCACGGTCTGCTGTATAGCGTATTTTGCCGAACCGGACCTTTATTCCATCAGCCTTGTCGCTGGGCCGGTTTCGGGTCGGCCAGGAACTCGGCCGCGGCGCCATGGGTGCGGTCTATCTGGGCCAGGATATTGCAACCGGCAATATCATTGCCATCAAGACCATGGCGTTGGCTCAGGAATTTGATGACGCGCAACTGGTTGAAGTCAAGGAACGGTTTTTTCGCGAGGCTGAAGCTGCCGGCCGCTTGCAACACCCGCATATTGTCACTATTTATGAGTCAGGCGAATTGCAGAACCTGGCCTATATCGCCATGGAATATCTGCCCGGGCACGACCTGACACGCTATTGCCATACAGATAGTTTATTGGCCATCAGTGATGTCATCTTTATCATTACCATGGCGGCTTCCGCCCTGGACTATGCACATTGCAATCAGGTGATCCATCGCGATATCAAGCCGGCGAATTTGATGTTCGATCCGGAGCAGGAGCAAGGTCTCATCAAACTTACGGACTTCGGCATTGCCCGTATCGCCGATTCCGGTATCACCCGGTCCGGTAAGGTACTCGGGACGCCTTCATATATGTCACCGGAGCAACTGTACGGCCGGCAGGTGGACGGCCGTTCCGACCTGTTTTCCCTGGGAGTGATGTTGTACGAAATGGTGACCGGTAAACTGCCATTTACCGGCAGCTCGCTAGCGGACCTGATGGTTAACATCGCCAATAAGCCGCACCTGAGTGTCATCGAAGCGAATCCGGCGCTGGCCGGCCAGGCGCTCTGCCTGATCCGCATCATCGACAAGGCACTGCAGAAAAAGGTGGAGGACCGTTACCAGACCGGCGCGGAAATGGTGCAAGTTTTGCGGGAATGCGCCGCCACGATCGCGGGGCAGCACAAGCGTTAATTGACAGCAGCCAGTTTCGCCGGCGGTTCGTGCCGGTTGTGTTGCTGCAACTCCCACATCCTGGCATAGACGCCATGCCCGGCGAGTAATTCCTCATGACTGCCCTGTTCGATGACACTGCCGTGTCTGAGCACGATGATGTTGTCGGCATCGATAATGGTAGACAAGCGGTGGGCAATCGCCAGCGTGGTCGTATTAGCGGCGATCTCGCGCAGTGCCGTCAGTATGGCCTGTTCGGCGGCTGAATCGAGGGAGGAGGTGGCCTCGTCAAACACCATAATCGACGGTTGCTTCAGCAGCATGCGGGCGATGGCGATGCGTTGTTTCTCTCCGCCCGAGATCTTCAAGCCGCGTTCGCCGACCCGGGTGTCATAGCCGTCCGGCAATTGCTCGATGAAACCGTGCAGGTGCGCCATGCCGGCGGCCGCGCGGATCTCGGCTTCGGTCGCGTCCGGTCTGCCATAGGCGATGTTGTAACGGATGGTGTTGTTGAACAGCACCGTGTCCTGCGGCACCACGCCGATGGCGCGGCGCAGACTGTGCTGGGTCACATCTCGGATATCCTGCCCGTCGATGGTGATCACACCGGATCCGGCATCGTAAAAGCGGAACAACAGTCGGGAGATGGTGGACTTACCGGCGCCGCTGGGACCGACGATGGCGATCTTTTTGCCCGCCGGCACCTCGAAGGACACCTCGTTGAGGATGTGCCGATCCTGCTTGTAATAGAAACTTACGTTGTTAAAGACGATGTGACCGCCGCGGCTGACAAGTTCGGATGCGCCGGGGCGATCCTGGATCTTCGCCTTGCGTTCCAGCAGCGACATCATATGTTCGACGTCCGCCAGGGAACGTTTGATCTCGCGATAAACAAAACCCAGAAAATTGAGCGGAATGAACAATTGCATCATGTAGGCGTTCACCAGTACCAGATCGCCCAGGGTCATGGCGCCGGCGGTCACGTGGTAAGCCGCGAGCAGCATCATCAGAGTAATCGACACCGCCACCACCAGCGACTGGCCGATGTTTAGCGCCGCCAGCGACAGGCGGCTGCGGATGCGCGCGGTTTCCCACTCGGCCAGGATCTTGTCGTATTCACCCGCCTCATGTTCTTCATTGGTGAAATATTTCACCGTCTCGAAATTCAGCAGGCTGTCGATGGCGCGGGTGTTGGACTTGCTGTCCATTTCATTCATTTGGCGGATGAAGTCCGTGCGCCATTCCGTCACCACTACGGAAAAGATCGCGTACAGGGTGACGGAGACGAGGATGATAAGGGCGTAGGCGTAGTGATAACCGACCAGCAGGATGATGGCGACCAGCGCGATTTCGAATATGGTCGGCAGGATGTTGAACAGCATGAAACGCATGATGAAGCTGATGCCGCTGGTGCCGCGTTCAATATCACGGGACAGCCCGCCGGTCCGGCGCGACAGATGATAATCCAGGTCCAGCGTATGCAGGTGCTGGAACACCCGCAGGCCGACACGGCGCATGGCCCGTTCGGTGACGCGGCCGAAAATGGAATCGCGGATTTCCCCGAACAGGATGGTGATGAAGCGTAACAGGCCGTACAGCAATAGCATGCCGACTGGCACGGCGATGACCTGGGCCTTGGAGGCATCGAGCGCGTCAACAATGAATTTGATGGCGAATGGCAGAGCCACGCCAGCCAGTTTGGCCAGGATCAGACAGGCCACAGCCAGCGCGACCCGGCCCGGGAATTCCATGAAGTAAGGGATCAGGCTCTTCAGTATAGTCCAATCCCCGGACCAGGTTTTGTGAGTGGTATCAGTGTTTGGTCGCATGATTTAGCTTCTCTTCTCTTAATATTTTTACCGCGGCGGCAATCAACTCCACTGACATATTGATTTCCGCTGCCGTGGTAAAGATGCCGATGGAAAGACGGATCGTCCCCACGGCCCACTGGCGCGGCACAGCCATGGCCTTCAGCACCTGCGATATCTCCACGGTGTTGTCATGGCAGGCGGCGCCGCCCGACACCGCGACGCTATCCCGCAGCTCCGCCAGCAGATCGCTGGCATTGATCCCGGCGAAGCTCAAGTTCAACGTATTGGGCAGTCGTTGTGTTGCGTGGCCGTTGAAGCGCGAGTCGGGGATCCGGTCTTGCAGTTGCGCCTGCAACCGATCCCGGAGACTGGATAATTGCCCGGCTGTGTTCGCGCCGGCCTGTGTGATGAGTTCGCAGGCCTTGCCCAGCCCGACGATGCCCAGAACATTCTCGGTGCTGGCACGCCGGCCCTGTTCGTGGCCGGCGCCGTGCAGCAGCGGTTCCAGTTGTATTCCTTTCCGGATATAGAGCGCGCCCACGCCCTTGGGCGCATAGAGTTTATGGCCCGCCATAGTCAGCAGATCGACGCCCAGTTCGTCCACCCGGCAGGGGATCTTGCCGATGGACTGGGCGGCATCGGTGTGGAAAACGATGTTTCGGGAGCGGGCGAGCGCGCTGATCTCTCTGATGGGCTGGATGGTACCGACCTCGTTATTGGCATGCATGATGGAAATCATAATCGTATTGTTCCGGATCGCTTGCTGCACCGCGCTCGGATCGACCATTCCATGTCCGTCCACCGGCACGTAGGTGACCTCATAGCCATGCTGTTCGAGATAACGGCAGACGTTGAGCACAGCAGGATGTTCGATGGCGGAGGTGATGATGTGATTGCCCCTGTCGTTATTGGCCCAGGCATAGCCTTTCAGGGAATGGTTATCTGACTCCGTGCCGCCGGAGGTGAATATAATCTCATCCGGAGCACAACCAAGCATATCCGCGATTTGCAGCCTGGCGGTTACGACCGCCACCCGTGCCGCGCTGCCATAATAATGAGCACTGGAGGGATTGCCGAAGTTGTTGTCCAGAAAGGGGCGCATCGCCGCCGCCACGTCAGGGTGGATGGGCGTGGTGGCGTTATAGTCGAGATATATCGGTAGTCTCGGATCGGACATGGGACACAGTGATTAGCAATCGGTCGTAACGGCAGCAGTTAACGCGGGCAACATCGGCATTATTGTAGTTTGCTATTCCCTCAGTGTCGATGATCATGGTGAAATGATAATGGCTATCGCGACTTACGGGAAATAAACCGGGGCTTGAATTTTTTACCTTCGAGCCCAATCTAAACAAGCGTATCGAATGCCGCCACATTTAATACTACCAATTTTCACCGGTATGACGGTGAACGTGTTGTGGAATCAGAACACCTGTATAGCAATAAACATGGCTGGGTGGCAGAGCAGTTTATGCGACGGTTTGCAACACCGTTCAGGTTGGTTCAAATCCAACCCCAGCCTCCAACATAATCAAGCCAGCCGCCGGTAGCGGATCCGGTGCGGTTGGGTGTCCTGGCCCTTGCGTTTGATTAAATCCTC
>JACVQI010000210.1 GCA_015661095.1 Gammaproteobacteria bacterium | reverse complement strand
TTGGATGAATATAAAAACGGCAAGGTCTGGGGTCCCAGGTTCGGACGAAAATTTTCCGAACCTACAAACCTGGATTATGTGTTGCGTCTGGCGATAAAATTTAACGCTGTTCTATTGCCGATTTATCTGACGCGGCTGGAAGGGGTAAATTTTCAAATGCATGTCTCTCCACCTGTTTCGCCCGACACACTGCAGGACCATGCGGGCGTTGCGCGTGTCAGGCAGGATCTGGAAAACTGGAGCGAAAGCACCATCAGGACTCATATCGACCAATGGTATATGCTGCATCATTTTCGATTCTAAATTTGTGTTCCTGGTATCGATACATTAAATATAATCGGGATATCCACAACATCTAACTCAAAAAAGTGTGCACCGTATTTGCACATCTATATAGAGTAACAATTTCGGGCTGCTTGCCGGGCCGAAGTATTTTAACCTCCGCAATATTTCCTGATATTATCGCAAGTATGTTTGGTACCGTTTGAAAACACATAACCACCAGACCGCATGAACAGGAAGATATATCCGGCGCTTACCTGCCTGCTGACCGCGGGTATGGCTTATGCCCATCACGGCGTCGCTAATTTCGATCTGAACAAGGACCTGGAACTGACCGGCGTTGTCTCCAATATTGAATTCGTGAACCCGCATTCCTGGCTGTATCTGTCTGTCCCCGATACAAATGGCTCCGTCACAGCCTGGCGCTGTGAGATGCGCGGCGCAACCGTGTTAAAACGCTCCGGCTGGACCACGGAAATGTTCCCGGCCGGCATGCAGATCACCATCACCGGCTCGCCGGACCGCCGCGACCCGGTAACCTGCTATCTGGGCACGGTAAAATTTCCCGACGGCAGCAGTATCAACCGCTACGGTCAGATCACCAGACCCACGAAACAGCAACCCGGTGATCGGCCCTTGCGCCTGGCAAGCGGCGTGCCCAATTTTGCCGGTGACTGGGCGGCTGAACAACTGGTCATGACCGATGCGCGGGGCATAGCCGGCACCCTGGTACCAATCAGTATGGCCAAACAATTTGAGCCGGGCGCGGTTCCGGCAGGAGGCCAGGCGTTTCCGGGCGCGCGCGGCACCGAAATATCGCTGCAGGACGACCCTGTGGACAGTTACTGGAACCGGCGGCCGAGCCGGATGCCGCTGACGGCGGCGGGCACGGCAGCAATTGCGGGCCTGGATTTATCCACCGGTGACAATCCGCGCCTGCGCTGTGCGCCGACCAATATTCTGTTCGACTGGTATTTCGAAATGGACGTCAACCGCATCACGCAGACACAGGACCAGGTCAACATGTATTACGGTTCCATGGGGATCGAACGGACCATACACCTGAGTATGCATGAGCATCCCGCCGTTATCGAACCCAGTCTGGCAGGGCACTCGCTCGGTCACTGGGAAAATGATGTGCTGGTGGTCGACACTATTGGTTTTAAGGCCGGCATCCTGAATGCGGATGGTCGGGTGCCGCACAGCGAGCAGCTGCACATCGTCGAACGGTTTGAACTTGACCCGGAAACCGTGGCGCTGCGGCGCAGCTATGTCGCCGAAGACCCATTGTATTTCACCGGGAAATTTACCGGCGCTGATACCATGTATATCTCGGATCTGCCTTATCATGGGACAACAGAATGCCGGGAACGCACCGACCCTCCGGCAACAACTGGCAAAAAGACGGAGGAAAAACCCTGGTGGCGGTTCTGGGATTAATCAATGTGGTTGTGACATATTGATCCATATCAGAAAATCCGGGTAAAACCGGGTTACCATAGCCTATCCCAAAAAATCCGGAGCTTTTCCATGACCACTATTACTGAATACATGACGGGCGTGCATCGCCATTGCGATGAAATTCTGGCGGAGCTGGAAGTGGCCGTGAGTGAAGACGACTGGGACAAGGCCGCCCGGCTCAGCGCCGATTTCCTGCAGGCCATGGAACACCATCTGACCATGGAAGAGACGGTGCTGTTTCCGGCATTCGAACAAAAAACCGGCATGATCGGCGGACCCACCATGATCATGCGGGAAGAGCACAGGCAGATGCGCGAACTGTTCCAGCAATTGCAATGGGCCCTGGACGGCAAGGCCAGCGGCGAGTTTCTCGATACCACGGAAACCCTGCTGATCCTGATGCAACAACACAATATAAAGGAGGAAGGCATCCTCTATCCCATGAGCGATCAGCATCTGGGAACCGATGCGCCACAGGTGTTGGCCAGAATGCAAAAGGTCTAGTCGTTGTGCGGGCGAAAGAAATCACCCTGGATGCCTGCGATCTCGAACCGCCGGGACCCTATGAACTGGCAACCACCACTCTGAAAAATCTGCAACCCGGCGAATATGTCCGCCTGCTCATACCGCGGCAACCCCGGTTACTGTACCCATGGCTGGCGGAACATGGTTACACGGAGATAACCCGGCATATCAATAATGAGATGTTTGAGATATACATCTGGTCCGGGAACGATGCCGACACCGGATCTGAAATTAACAACCTGCTGAAATAAATAGCTCCCGCGTATGTACGGCAAACTTTCCCTGCAACAAGCGCCGCCCCTGTCAGTACCGGCACGCTTTTTTTTAACAGCGCCGGTATTCGGGCTGGCGGCAGCCCTGATACTGCTCTTCACCGGTAAGGATCTGTTCAGTTCCCGCTGGACACCGGGGATGCTGGCGGTCACCCATTGCCTGACCCTGGGCTTCTTTACTTCGGTCATGATCGGCGCCACCCAGCAGATATTACCGGTCTTGATAGGGTCAAGCATCTCGAAACCCCGTTTCATCGCCACCTTGATTCATGGTCAGTGGCTGCCCGGCGTCGCCTTGCTGGTTATCAGTTTCCTGCACTTCAAACCGATCATTTTTATACCGGCCATTATCCTTATCGCCGGAGCCGTCACCACTTATGCAGGCGTGATCCTGTTCAGTCTTTATAAAGGTATCTCGGCCAATGAATCGGCGCCAGGGATCAGGCTGGCGATGATTGCCCTGTTCATTACCATGGTGATGGGGATCCTGCTGGTTCTGGGCTACGCGGGACTGATTCCCTTGTGGCGGCCGGCCCTGACCAATCTGCACCTGTCCTGGGGGCTTTTCGGCTGGATCGGTTTGCTGATCATGGTAGTCGCCTGGCAGGTCGTACCGATGTTTCAAATCACCCGCGCCTATCCAGCCTGGTTACGGCGCCTCACTATCCCCGCCGTCGCGGTGCTGTTGCTGCTGAAATCTGTATTGGTCTGGTCGGATGCGAATGCAGTCATCAACACAGCGCGGGTTCTGGTGGACAGCGCGATCGCCACGGTCCTGCTCTGTTTTGCACTGGCCACCCTGTATTTACAGCATGTCACAAGGAGAAAGATCCGGGACGTGCATCGTGACTTCTGGCGCCTCGCCATATTCAACCTGCTGCTGACCCTGTGTTTCTGGATCAGCGCCGGGATCACCGGCAGGCCCGAGTTTGCTCTGCTCACCGGCGTCATGTTTTTACTGGGTTTCGCCATGGCCGTCGTTACCGGCATGTTGTTGAAGATCGTCGCGTTTCTGATCTGGCTGCACCTGCAAGCGGCCAACGAAGGGTTGCAAGCCAGGGGCCGGCCCGGGTACATCATCCCGAAGATGAAAAGAGTGATTGCTGATCGCAAAAGCAACATTCTGCTGTTCAGCCTGCTGCTGGCACAACTGATGATCATCGGCGCGATACTGTACCCGTCCGATCTGACCACCCCCGCCGCAGTCGCCTGGTTGGTGTTTTTCAGCCTGCTGACCATGGTACTGGCGCGTGCTTCATCTCCCTCTCCCTCACCCCCGCAAAAGCGGGGGAGAGGGAAGATTTTATTGCAATATCCTTGCGGGGCAGCCCACCAGGGCCAGGCTCTAAAAATATCTTTTTGCAACTTGCCTGCCGCCATCAGCCGCGTGACAATAACCAGTCGAATGATCGCACTCCAACCAGCAGGTACACCAAAACATGAACAAACTTGATTTTCCACAGGAGTTCCTGGACGGACTGACCAGCGCCCGCGGCCGATTGCATGTCATCGATCGATTGATTCCGGAAAAAACCGCTCTGCTGGTGATCGACATGCAGAATTTTTTCGTCGAGCAAGGCCAGGCTCTGGAAGTGCCTGCTGCTCGTAAACTCGCCCCGAATATCAATCGGCTCGCGCAGGCCACGCGCAACAGCGGCGGCACGGTGATCTGGGTACAAATGACCCTGAACGACGCGGATCTGGACCACTGGTCGGTGTTTCTGCCGGCGAATGGCAGCCGGGAAAGATTCCAGCCGGTCGCGGACGGCGAATACGGTCATCAAATCTGGCGCGAGATGGCGGTGAAGCCCGAGGATTTGATCGTCCAGAAAAGACGCTTCAGCGCCTTTATCCAGGGCTCATCCGATCTGCATAAAATTCTCCAGGAGCGCGGGATCGATACCTTGATCATCACCGGCACCCTGACCAATGTCTGTTGTGAGTCCACCGCCCGCGACGCCATGATGTTGAATTACCGCATCCTCATGGTGGCGGACGCCAATGCCACCCTCACGGAGGAAGCGCACCGGGCGGCGCTGATGAACATCCTGTTCGTGTTTGGCGACGTACAGTCCACCGAGGACGTGCTCAAGCTACTTGAACAACAATAACACCATTGACTGAGCGCAGATGACCCGCAACTTTGGCGCGGCAGCGCAGGACTATGCAAAATATCGCGCCGGGTTTCCGGATTCCTTCTACGATCGCTTAAAGGTCTTCGGCATAGGGACGCCCGGACAACGGGTCGTGGATATCGGCACCGGTACCGGGGTGCTGGCGCGCGGTTTCGCACAACGCGGCTGTCAGGTGATCAGTGTTGACCCGGATGACCGCTTGCTGGAACAGGCCAGGCTGCTGGATCGGGAAGCGTCAGTGCAGATCGAATACCGTTCCGGCGTGGCTGAAAACCTGCCTGTCGAGGATAACTACGCCGATATCATCACCGCCGGCACCTGCTGGCACTGGTTCGACGGGCCGGTAGCCGCACGCGAGGCCAGACGTATCGGTAAACCCGGCGCATTTATCGTCTTCCTATGACCTGCAGGTGCCTTATACCAGGGAAGGCTGGCGTGGCCGCATCCGCGCCAGCGCCGGCATCGGCGCCAGTCTCAGCCTGACAGAGGTGCAGGCCTTCGATGCCGACCTGGCCGCCATGCT
>JACVQI010000209.1 GCA_015661095.1 Gammaproteobacteria bacterium | reverse complement strand
TATAAAATTTTTCTGGACGAACCAGCAATTGCGTGCTAGTTTTTAGATGTAATAACAGCCTGTCTCACTGAATCCCTCAAAGCAGCTTGATAAGCAGAATCGTTCCCTCTACGCGCTAGTTGTGTTTTTGGGTTGCGGGATCTGCGTAACTTTAATCTAAACCAGGAACTCATGAATCTTACTGAACTGAAACAACTGCCTGCGCAGGAACTCATCACGTTATCCGAATCCCTTGGCCTCGAGGGACTTGCCCGCCACAGAAAACAAGACGTCATTTTCGAAATACTGAAGGCCCATGCCAAAAAAGGCGAAGATATTTTCGGCAGCGGCGTATTGGAAATCCTGCAGGATGGCTTTGGTTTTTTACGCTCCGCCGACAGCTCTTATCTCGCCGGACCGGACGATATCTATGTCTCACCCAGTCAGATTCGGCGCTTTAATCTCAGAACCGGCGATGATGTTTCCGGGAAGATACGACCGCCGAAGGATGGCGAGCGCTATTTCGCCCTGCTCAAGGTAGCGGAAATCAATTTTGAATCACCCGACAAATCCAAACATAAAATCCTGTTTGAAAACCTGACCCCGCTGTTTGCCCATGATCGGCTCAAACTGGAATTGGGCAATGGCAGTACCGAAGACCTGACACCCCGGATCATCGATTTGGTTGCGCCGATCGGCAAGGGTCAACGTGGCTTGATCGTGTCTCCCCCCAAGGCCGGTAAGACCATGATCCTGCAATCGATCGCTCAATCCATCGCCCACAATCACCCGGAATGTCACTTGACGGTGTTATTAATCGATGAACGTCCGGAAGAAGTCACGGAGATGCAACGTTCGGTCAAAGGCGAAGTCATCTCCAGTACGTTTGATGAACCCGCCAGCAGGCACGTGCAGGTTGCGGAGATGGTCATCGAACGGGTCAAGCGGCTGGTCGAGCACAAAAAAGACGCGGTCATACTGCTGGATTCCATCACCAGACTGGCGCGCGCTTATAACACCGTCGTCCCGGCCTCCGGCAAGGTACTGACCGGTGGCGTCGATGCCAATGCTCTGCAACGACCCAAACGCTTCTTCGGTGCGGCCCGCAACATTGAAGAAGGCGGCAGCCTTACCATCATTGCCACAGCCCTGATTGATACCGGTTCCCGCATGGATGATGTCATTTACGAAGAATTTAAAGGTACCGGCAACATGGAACTGCATCTGGACCGGGAAATCGCCGAAAAACGCGTCTATCCGGCCATACATATCAACCGCTCCGGCACACGCAAGGAAGAAAAGTTGACCAGCCAGGAAGAACTGCAGAAGATGTGGATCCTGCGCAAGCTGCTGCATCCGATGGATCCCCTTGGAGCGATGGAATTTCTGCTCGAACGCTTAAAATCAACCAAGAATAATTCGGAATTTTTTGATGCAATGAAACGTCAATGAGGGTAATTAATACGGCGTAATTTATCCTTCAGATTCAGCCGGTAAAACCTTCTCAGTTCCTTTAACAGTTCCCGCTCCAGACCGTCTCTTAAAAAGTTTCCTGAATCAAGAAACCGGCAGTATTTACCCGCAAAAAAGTTGGCATCCCGATAACGCCGGCATTCCTGATCTGATAATCCGGCCCGATACTTTACTGACTCAAATAATATGCTGCGTAATTGCGCAGATGCTGGTCGAACATACCTCTGGCATGTATATTTCGCCAGGATGATGAATTTATCTATTTCCGCCTGTATCTCCATCTCCAGCCGGGTTACGCTGCGTTGAAACGAGGCGTTCCAGATCAAGTAGACAAAATGACTGGTGCCTTCCAGTGCCAGGCAGAAATCATTGATATTGCCTTTATGGATATGGATACCTGGGCCATTGAACTTCAGATTTTCCAGAATCTCTTGCTGCAAGTACAAACTTAAAAACAGATCATCATTTTCCTGGCATACCAGCAGGCTCTCCCTGGACTTCACTGCCGCTTGCAGTCTAGTATCTGCCATTTTCATATCGGTGATCAGATAATCATCGATACAATGATTCATCTCCAATTCATATATATTCTGTAACCGATTTTGCAAATGCAATAATTCCATGGCTAATGCGTTTGACGCCGGGTTTTGACCGGGCGGATACCCAGTGCTTGCAGCTTTTTGGCCAGCCGTTCGCTACCCGAATACTGCCACAGCTCATATAACCTTAAGATGTCCGTATTACCACTAAGATTTGACGTTTCACCGACTTCGGCCAGGATTTCAACGTAGCCAGCAAATTTTTCCGATAATTCATTAAAAACTATTCTGATACCACCGGAAACCCATAAATAACGACGGCAAACCGCGAGATAGCCATAAGCGTTTCCACCCATGGCGATGTAATAATCCACATCCACCAGACTTCTGCCAAGGCTCTTGGAATAGAGGCCGGAGATAAACAAGGCGATATCCCCCAGTCGTTGCAAGGATTGTGTTCGATTACATTCGGAATTCGCCGTTAACGCCTCACTATAAATTATCGCCAGCGGTTTAATCATCATGCCGTCCGACGTGCTTTCAAACAATTTATCCGAACGGATAAAGGCCAGCAGAAGATTGACCAGATACACGATGGATTCATCGCTGGCCGGGAAGCCTTGATTAATGACCGCAGACTTTACCGCACCCTGAAAATATTCCCGGGCGCCAAATTGGGACAACTGCTTTGCTTGATGTTGCTGCATAAATCTACACCTCCAATAATACGGACGTGCTATCGCCTGTAACGAAATAACGGCGAATGTTTAACTCTGTTTTAGAAAACTATCAGAATTGCCAGTCAAATTGGAAGTCAGCACTCACTAAAGAATGCTGCTAAGGGTAGCGCTACTTCAGAAAAATGCCTCCCTGATAAACAAAAAACCCGCCGGATGGCGGGTTTTTCGTTCGTAACAGTAACGGTTATGACTTACATCATACCGCCCATGCCCGGATCCATCTGCGGATGGCCATGCGCTTCCTCTTTCTTCGGCGCTTCAGCAATCATGACTTCAGTGGTCAGCAACAGGCTGGCTACCGAAGCTGCATTTTGTAATGCAATCCGGGTTACCTTGGTTGGGTCCAGTATGCCCATTTCGATCATGTCACCGAACTCTTCCGTCGCGGCGTTATAACCGTAGTTGGTCTTACCTTCCGCAACCTTGTTCAGGACTACCGAGGCTTCCTCACCGGCATTGGTGACGATCTGGCGCAACGGTTCTTCCAGGGCACGCAACAGAATAGTGATGCCAATATCCTGTTCCGCATTCGCGCCTTTGATCTTTTCAACTGCCTTTTTAGCGCGTACCAAGGCTACACCGCCACCAGGCACTACACCTTCTTCCACTGCCGCTCTGGTTGAGTGCAGGGCATCTTCGACCCGTGCCTTCTTTTCCTTCATTTCGATCTCAGTCGCCGCACCGACCTTGATCACCGCCACACCGCCGGCAAGTTTTGCCACGCGCTCCTGCAGCTTCTCCTTGTCATAATCCGAGGTGGAGTCTTCAATCTGCTGGCGGATCTGTTTGATCCGGCCTTCAATATCAGCCTTTTTGCCGGCACCATCAATGATGGTAGTGTTTTCCTTCGTGATCTGGATACGTTTGGCATTACCTAAATCATCCAGACTGGCCTTCTCCAGACTCAAGCCGACTTCCTCGGCGATTACGGTACCACCAGTCAGAATAGCGATATCCTCCAGCATGGCCTTACGGCGGTCGCCGAAACCAGGCGCCTTCACCGCGGCCACCTTGACGATGCCACGCATATTATTGACGACGAGAGTCGCAAGGGCCTCTCCTTCAACATCTTCAGCAACGATCAGCAGAGGTTTGCCGGATTTGGCTACAGCTTCCAGGACGGGCAACATGTCACGGACATTGGAGATTTTTTTATCATGCAACAGGATATAAGGCTCTTCCAGTTCCACGCTCATGGTGTCCTGT
>JACVQI010000208.1 GCA_015661095.1 Gammaproteobacteria bacterium | reverse complement strand
ATAGCATGGGCGAAGGCAAAAGTGACATAAACCAGTACCGGCATCAGGATAACGGCAATCCAGGCGACAGGTTCGATTACTTTTCCGCCGCTGCGCAGCCATAATAGAAATGCAATCGTAGCAAGAGCTGCGAAGACGGCACCGGCGTGAACGAGAACCGGTATGCGGCGTCCGCTCACCAGCCAGGCGAGCAGAAAAATCCCTCCTACAACAAGGACAATAATTATCGGATATCGCATGAGACGATTTCTACATGATGACAGCCGCCGCAGGCGAAGTGGTTGCAATTATCGGAAACACGGTGATAACGGTTCTACCGTCATAAATTCGAGCAGAGGGATACCCTATAATGAGAGCAATCTTCATCTTGCATCCCCCTGGTAAATTATTTCGTGGATGGCGCCGGGATTACGGCTATCTGACCTTGATACTTGTGAATATAGACGATATATTTTTATGGGACAAGCCTGAGACTCAGGCTTATTTGATGCATCTGTCAAAAGGGGCTTTGATTAACAATCGAAAAGCGTAAACGTTAACCACTGGAGAACAACAATGATTAAAACACCTAAAACAACAACATTGAAGATTTTCGGGCTGTCGGCGGCTTTGGTACTTACCGGCATTTGTAATCCGCTGTGGGCGGAAGAATCCACCAGCGCGATGGCTGCCCCGAAATGTGATCTGGAAAAGATTCAGAAGTTATGCGAAGCAAGCGATGATTGCGATAAAGTGGAAAAGGGGGCATGGGAAGGCGGATACAACGTCACCTCGAAAGACAAGGAAGCGGGCAACCGGTTCATGACCGAAGTTGTTATAAAGAACTGCATGTAATTATTTCAAAGCGGGCGTCTGCGGCGTTCTTGCTACTTGCCGTAGGCGCTCGCTGTATTTAATGTCTCAATCGCCTCCGCCGGCAACTCCAGCCGGGCAGCGCCGATAAGTTCTTCCAGTTGTTGCAGGTTGGTGGCGCTGGCGATGGGCGCTGCAATACCCGGTTGTGCCATGACCCAGGCCAGTGCGATCTGCGCCGGTGTTACTTTGAGTTCTTTCGCGACCTGATCCAGCCCCTGTAATATTCGCATGCCCCGTTCGTTCATCATCTCCTTGACCCGGTAGGCGCGCGGGCGATTTTCCAGGTCCTTCTCCGTGCGGTATTTTCCGGTCAGGAAACCACAGGCCAGGGAGAAGTAGGTAACGACGCCGATTTCCTCTTTTACACACAGATCCTGCAACTCACCTTCATAGGCATTGCGGTCATACAGGTTATAACAAGGCTGCAGGGTCTCGTAACGGGCATAGCCATGATCTGCGCTGACCTGCAGCGCCTCGGCCAACCGGCCGGCTTCATAATTGGAGGCGCCGATGGATCGCACCTTGCCATCTCGCATTAATTTATCGAAAGCGGCGAGGCTCTCCTGTAACGGCGTGTGTTCGTCATCCCGGTGAGCCTGGTAGATATCGATGCAGTCGATCTGCAGGCGTTTGAGCGAATCCTCCACTTCCTTGAAGATGTAATCCGGTTTCAAATTAATTGCACCGGGCATCTTCTTGACGTTGATATCAACGCCGACCTTGGTCGTGATCAATACCCTGTCGCGTTTACCGGTTTTTTTCAGCCACTTGCCGATGATGGTTTCCGATTCGCCACCCTGGTTGCCGGGAATCCACATGGAGTAAACATCCGCCGTATCAATCAGATTCAATCCGGCATCGACGAAAGCATCGAGCAATCGGAAGGACATGGCCTCATCGGCGGTCCAGCCGAAGACGTTGCCCCCGAAAATCAATGGTCCCGTTTTCAGCCCGGTCCGGCCCAGTTTACGTTTTTTCATAATTTAATTTTAAACACAGAGACACAGAGGACACAGAGAATTTAACAATAATACTACTACAATATAGTCGAAACTGAGTTTGACGAATTATTACTAATAAATGGTAGCTTATAACTTTTATTACTCTGTGTCCTCTGTGCCTCTGTGTTTATTTATTCCAAAGTATGATAACCGGTCACGACTTATTATGGATGAAGTCGATGATCCGGGGACCGAGCAGATCTCCTTCCAGGCCCAGGTGCAAAATCCCCGACAGGTGGTTGTGCCCGAGCAGATGCACGAACGGCGGCATACGGCCGTCGCGTTCCTGTATCGCTGACAGGAATTCCAGTGTCTGCCGTTCAAAAAAACCGGGTTCCAGTTCGGCCAGTGTGGCCATGAAGGGAATATTTGATCTTTTCAGGCCATCCAGTGATGTCCGTTCGGGATAGAGGGATGTATCACTACCAAAGTAGGATTTCAATAACTCATCCGGTTCCATTGACAGCAGATTGAACAACCCGGACATGAAGATGGCGCCGGACAGGCCGTGTGGCGCCGGCGCATACACCTCGGGATGAGCGATATAGTTCGCCACATGGGCGGCACCCGCAGACTGGCCCATCAGAAAGGCACGGCCGGGATCAATGCCGTGGTTGGTGCCGTTTTCCCGCAGCCATTGCAAGGCAGCGGCGATGTCCTGTATCACCGCCGGCCATTGATGGCGTGGCGCGAGACGGTAAGTGATATTAATCCCCGCCAACCCGTTGCGAACTGCCCAGTCGCCGACATTATCGTAGAACGGTGTCCCGGCCGTATATTTGTCACCGCCGATGAAACCACCGCCATGGACATAGATCAGCACCGGCAAATGTTGATTACCGCCAGGCTTGGGGGCAAACACATCGAGGCGATTGCGTTCGTCCGGCCCATACCTGATATCGCGGTGTATAGTCACGTCCGCAAAAGGCGCAACCGGATGCAAGGGTGTATATAAATTACGCGTGCGGCTGAGTGTCTCGAAGCTGACTTCCCGGCCGATCTTTCTGATTTCTTTAGCGAGTAATCGTGCTTTCATTATGTATTTTCTTTACGAGTTAACTGCCGTTATCTTTCCGCGTATCTTGTACAGTACCAGTACCGTAACTGCGATCACAACGTTCAGTCCCATCATTATTTCGAGTACCGGCATATAACTGCCGAAAGCCCCCTGCATCAATCCGAATGCGGGGATACCCAGACCACCGATGCCGATATCGACCATGGTCAGTATGCCGAGGATGCGGCCATAACTTTTGCCGGCGTAGAATTCAGCGATGACCAATTGCATCATGGTAAACATGCCGCCGTAGCCGATGCCATAGATCACCGCATAGGTATACAGCACGTTCACACTGCCGTAATCGGCCAGCCGCAGGATAAACAGGCCGACGATCAGATTCAATACCGAACCAAACATAATCAGAACCTTGTTAAAACGATCGGACAACCAGCCTAGCGTGAGCTTGCCAACGATGGCGAAGGAAAAAAAGACACTGGTGATCAGAGTTAATGTATCGATGCCAATGCCCAGTTCAGTGCCGATGAAAATAGTCTGGTGCGTTACGAGGCCATTCAGACAGAACCACAAACCAGCGGTGGCGAAAGCAATCAGATAAAACTCGGGCTGGCGCAAGGCTTCCTTCAGGGTTGTACCTTCAGCCTGTGCTCCGGCCATCCGGGACTCTATCTCCGGGGGATCAGCCTCCGCCTGTTTCAATCCAATATCCTCGGGGCGGCTGCGGATCAGGAAGATCAATGGCAACAACATCATTACGGCACAAATGGCCATCAGAACAAAGATTGTCTCGCGCCAGTCCGCGGCCCCGGCCATGACTTGGCGGACCACCAGCGGAAAAACCGCGCCGCCGACACTGGTGCTGGTCAGGACCAAACCGACGGCGATACCCCGGCGGCGGTTAAAAGTGCCAGCAGGCCGAGAACCATGAAGACAGTACCGGCCAGCATAAACTTCCGGATTGAGTAGCGATCATAAAACGGACTGATGAAGGGCGTAATGAAGGCGCCGGCCATGTAGGCCAAGAAGGCGGGCCGGGTTACCTGTTCGGTGCTGAAACCGAATTCATTGATGATGGCGGGATAAAATAGCGGCAGGGTATAGATCATGATGCCGACAATCGCCATGTAACTGCTAAACATGCCGAGCAATACCGTCCAGCCGAAGTACCAGCGCTTGATCATGGTTTTATGATTTATTTTTCGCGGGATTTCATATTAACACAACTTGCCAGCGCCACAGCAAATGTGGAATGCCAATTATAGGCTATCATTACCCTTGTCAGGATTTGCTATGCTAGTTGCCCTACGGTCCCCCGGAGAGCAAGCAAGGGGCGGCGCCCGTGTACCACCGCAGCATAGCGGATAACATGCTCATCGAACGGGATGTGGCGGTCACTCTGCGCGACGGCGTCCGGCTCTATGTCGATGTCTTTCGGCCCGTGGATGAGAAACCAGCGCCACCCATTATCGCCTGGGGGCCCTACGGCAAGCACGGCCACACCAATTACAGCGATAACTTCCCCAACTGCGGCGTCAAACCGGAACATTTTTCCAAATGGTGCGCCTTTGAAGCACCCGACCCGCTCTACTGGGTAGCCCACGGCTATGCCGTCATCAATGCCGACAAGCGCGGCAACTGGTATGCCGAGGGCGATGCCACATTCCTGTCGCCGGAAGAGGCGCAGGATTTTCACGATCTGATCGAATGGGCCGGCACCCAGCCCTGGAGCAACGGCAAGGTTGGCCTGTCCGGGGTCTCCTATCTGGCCAGTTCACAATGGCGCGTCGCCGAAACCAACCCGCCGCACCTCGCGGCGATAAATCCCTGGGAAGGCTGGGCCGATACCTACCGCACCTACCGCGAGGTCGTGCGTCACGGCGGGATACCGGAAACTTTTTTCTGGCCCTACCTGCCGGGGCGCTGGGGTTACAGCACGACGCGCGTTGAAGACCTGGCCCTGGAAACCAGGGAGCGGCCGTTGTTCGATGACTACTGGCAATCCAAGGCCTGCGATTTTTCCCGGATCCAGGTACCCGCTTTTATCGTCGCCAGCTGGACCGATCATGGCATGCACACCCGCGGCACCCTGGAGGGTTTCAAACAGATTGCCTCGAAACATAAATGGCTGGAAGTGCATGGCCGCAAGAAGTGGGCCTATTACTATGAGCCGGACAGCGTCGAACGGCTGCGGCAATTCTTCGATCGGTTTCTCAAAGGCAATGCCCGGACCCAATACTCGCGGTTATATCTCAATGCCGGCAAGAGGACACTGGAACAAATCACTCGGGAGCAGGAATCATCCTGCCAATATGCTGCAACCGATCAACAACGGACAACATTCGATTATGTGTTCACTGAACCCACCAATCTGATCGGCCATATGAAGTTGCGTTTGTGGGCAGCCACCGATGCGGGTGATGACATGGATCTGTTCATCGCCATCCAGAAACTCGACCGCAACGGCACGCTGGTGCCCTTCGCCTTCTGGGCCCACTTCGATGACGGTCCCGTGGCCCTGGGCTGGCTGCGGGCCTCGCACCGGGAACTCGATGAAAAAAAATCTACTGCCTGGCAGCCTGTATTGAAACACCAGCGCGAACTGAAACTCAAACCAGGTGAAATCGTTCCATTGGAGATTGAGATCTGGCCGTCCGGTACTCACTTTGATAAAGGCGAGACCTTACGCCTGGTCATACAGGGCAAGGATATCCATGACTATCCCAAGCCCGTCATGTGCGACCGCCATGAAGACACGGTGAACCAGGGCAACCACATTATATATTCCGGTGGGAAATATGCTTCCTATCTACTTGTCCCGGTCGTTCAAGAATAGAGAACGTTAATTTAAAGACTTGCGATTTTATCCAGACCGTAGGTCGGGTAGAGCATAGCGAAACCCGACATCATGAATCATGGTGGGTTTCATTCCATTCAACCCACCCTACGTTTCTTTAATTTAAAGACTTGCGATTTTATCCAGACCGTAGGTCGGGTAGAGCATAGCGAAACCCGACATCATTAATCATGGTGGGTTTCATTCCATTCAATCCACCCTACGTTTCTTTAATTTAAAGACTTGCGATTTTATCCAGTAGCGCAGCCAAATCCTGCGGTGCGGTGATGTGGGGATTATGGCTGCTGTCCATTTCATAATAATCCCAGCCCTCCTCCTGCGCCCGCCGGGCGAACGGCTGAAAGGTATCGCTGCGGGTACAATAGATATAGGTCCTGGGCATGGGCGGGGGATCCTGTCGCAGCCTTAAGGGCTGTGTGACGGTCTGGACTGGCTGATGCCGGCGTAACGGTTCGGCCCATTGCCGATCCTGATCCGATGTGTCCGCCGGCATCGGGTTTGGTGGCAGTCGCCAGTTATTGTCATTAGTTGCGGGGAACTGGCGGATGCGTTGGCGGGTTTCATCGGTAACCAGGTCATAGAGCGACTGGCCGTCCCTCGGTACGAAGGCATCGAGATAAACCAGACGTTTGATGACTGCGCTTACCCGATCGGCGACGCCAGTTGCCACCATGCCGCCATAGCTATGGCCGATCAGAATAATATCCGTTAATGCCTCGTATTTGATCACGCCCAGAATGTCCTGGATATGCGTTTCCAGATCGATGGCGGCATGGGCCAGATGCGCGCGCTCCCCCAGACCGGTATAGGTCGGGGTGATAAACCGGTGTCCCATACCGCTCATTAATGGATGCATCTTCTTCCAGGCCCAACCGGCCGACCAGGCGCCGTGTGCGACTAGAAAAGTGGCCATACGAGGTTCATTCGTTTATTGGTAATAATGCCGGCCGGTCCGCGGCCAGTTGCTGATCGACTGCATGCAGCATAATGGCAGCCATGACATAGTCCCCCATGATCGCGGCAATCTCGAAGGCGCCGCGCAG
>JACVQI010000207.1 GCA_015661095.1 Gammaproteobacteria bacterium | reverse complement strand
GGATCGACCGCATGACAGACTGGCAGGGTAACCTGGTGGTCGGCGGCATCGGCAAGGAACTGATGGATCGCTGCGATGCCGAAGGCGCTTTGATCGGCCCGCCGCCGGAGCAATGGGGTTCACGTGACAGCAAACTCGCCGGCTACTGGGGCGTACGCACCGCCGGACAAAGCGGTATCGTCAATTTCTCGCCGACAGGTGCTGTTTCATTGCTGGGCGGTAGCGCCGCTGGTGACCGATGGCAATGTTGAAGGGGTAATCTTCGAAAGCAAGGAGGGCCGTTTCGCCCTGCAGGCGAAGGTCACCGTGGATTGCACCGGTGATGGCGATATCTTCGCCGGCGCCGGCGCGGAATTTGAAAGCGATTTTGACAGCAGCAGTGCCCATGCCCGTCTCAATACCTGCTTCCGTTTCGGCAATGTGGACATGCGGCGCTTTCTGGATTTCAGGATGATCTACCCCGATAAATACCGGGAGCTCATGAACGAAGCGCGGCAGGAGGATGAGTGGTTGACCAACACCGCGTTTGTAACGCCGTATGACTCCGTGGCCTTGTTCGTAACGCCCAAGTTCAGCGGTTATTCCGCCCTGAGCGTAGCCGATCTGACCGAGGTCGAGTTCCGCTCGCGGGATACCATGCGCCAGATACTCGCCTGGTATCGATCCCACATGCCCGGCTTCGAACGCGCCTGGATTCTGGATAGCGCGGCCCAGATCGGTACGCGTCACAGCCGCCGTCTGACCGGCGTGGCGCGGGTTGACGCCGGCGCCTGGCGTAACGATGGCAGCGATTCCGCGAGTATCGGCCTGTGCCCGGGACTCTCGACCAAATTCCCGACTCTGGAAATTCCCTATGGCTGCATGGTGCCACAGCAACTCGAAAATCTGCTGGCCGCCGGCCGCAACCTGTCCTGCGATATCACCTCACATGCCGCGCTGCGGGAAATACCGGAGTGCTGGGTGCTGGGGCAGGGCGCCGGTGTCGCCGCCGCGCTGGCGGTGCGTCAGAAGCTACGTGTCCGCGACGTAGCGATCGAAGGTATTCAGGCTGAATTGCGCCAACAGGGCGCGATCGTCGAGAGAACAAATCTGGGGACAGGGCCGCAAAACTGAAAATCATGAATCGCATGAAGTTTGCGTTGCCGGTGTTAAAATTCAAACAATATTCTGACGATTAATATTGTAGATATAACTATGCAAATAAAACAAATTGACGAAAGCCCACTCAGTGCCCTGCAGATGTTGGTGCTTGCAATCTGCTTTGTGCTGAACCTTCTGGATGGCATGGATGTCATGGCCATCTCCTATTCAGCGCCGGTTATCACCGCCGAGTGGTCGATAACCCGTGAGGCACTGGGGATAGTGTTCAGCGCCGCCCTGGTCGGCATGACCATCGGCGCCGTGTTCATTTCACCACTGACCGATCGCATCGGCCGGCGCAAGATGATCATGATCAGTCTGGCTATGATCGGTGTCGGCATGATCGCCACTTCGTTCGCCAATTCGGTTATTTCCATGGGAATATTACGGCTGCTGACCGGTCTCGGCATCGGCTCGATACTGGCCAGTTCCACCTCCATGGTGTCGGAGTATTCGCCGAACCGTCTGCGGAATTTCAATATCACTATTTATCATTCCGGCTACCCCATTGGCGCGATCCTGACCGGTTTGATTGCCACCCTGGTATTAACGGATTACGGCTGGCGCCCATTGTTCATAATGGCCGGGGTTATCTCGTTCGGCATGTTGCCCGTGGTTTACTTTCTGTTGCCGGAGTCGCTGGATTTTCTCGTTACCAGTCGGCGACCGGGTGCGCTGGAGCAGGCCAACGCGATTTTGCGGCGCATGCGCATGGCCGCTTTTGGCGAACTGCCGCCGGTCGAGGAGAAACTGATCACCAGCACGGGCGTCAGGGCTGTGCTGGAAGGTGTCAGGAGATTGCTGGAAGGCCGGCGCAAAATACCGACTATGATGTTGTGGGCTGCATTCATGATGAGTTTCGCCACCTTGTATTTCCTGTTCAGCTGGGTGGTGATCCTGGCGCGTGATTCCGGACTGGCCATCGAGGATGCCTTGTATGCCGGTATCGCCCAGAACCTGGGCGCATTCGTCGGCACTCTGATCCTCGGCTATTTATCGAACCGGTTCGGGTTACGGCGGATCATCTTTATTTTCTTCATGCTGGCCGCCGTCGTGATCGTGCCGTACGGTTTCGTCAAAACCTCGGTCGCCATTATCCTGATACTGATATTCCTGTTGATGTTTTTCGTACAGGGCGCCTTTGCCGGTTTGTACATCGTAGCCGCCCGGCTTTACCCGACCGAAATCCGCACCACCGGCATCGGCTGGGCCATCGGTTTTGGACGCATCGGTGCGATCTTCGGCCCGTCCATCGCCGGCTTCCTGCTGGGCGCAGGCCTGTCGATAAGCTGGACCTTCGTTGTCTTCGCCATCCCGATGGTCATTGCCGGTTTGACTATAATCAAGTTGCGGGCAACGGAGATCAGTTAAAAAAGCTTATAGACTGAAGACTGAAGGGGATTAGGTTTTATATAAATTTTAAGCCTTCAGTCTAAATTCCTTCAGTCTAAATCATTCTAAGACTGTGATTAAAACTGTATCAACATGGGGTTAAAGATGTTTGATTTGACCGGCAAGACGGCGATTATCACGGGCGGCAACGGCGGCATCGGCCTGGCGATGGCGGAAGCCCTCATCGGCGCGAATTGCGCCGTCAGCATTTGGGGCCGTAATTCCGAAAAAACGGCGAAGGCCGCCGCGCATCTGCGCGCCAGGGGCGGTCGCGTTCACTCAATGGTTTGTGATGTCACTGATGCCACCGCCGTCAGTACGGCGTTTACGGAAACAGTCGCTGAGTTCAAGCGGATCGACGGATGCTTCATCAATGCCGGTATGGGCGGTGGCGGCCGCGGCTCGTTTCTGGATCGTACTTTCGATGAGTGGAAGGACATGTTCAACCTCAACGTCGACAGCGCCTTCCATATGCTGCAACTGGTCGCCCGGCATATGGTGGCCAATGCCGAGGCCGGTAAACCGGGCGGTCGACTGGTGATTTCCTCCAGTATCGCCGCCCTGTTCGGCGCCGCGCGCAATGAACATTACGGCGCGAGCAAGACCGCGCTGGTGGGACTGAGCCGGGCCCTGGCGGTGGAACTGGCCCGTTATGGGATCACGGTCAACGCCTTGCTGCCGGGTTATACGGAAACCGACATGACCGGTGACCTGCTCGCCAACGAAAAATTCCAGAAGGCCGTTATGCCGCGGCTGCCGATGCGAAGGTTCGGCAAGCCGGAGGATTTCGGCGGCATCGCGGTCTACCTGATGAGCGATGCATCGTCTTACCATACGGCCGATACCTTTGTCATCGATGGCGGTTACTCCGCCGTTTGATTTTTTAAACACGGTTAAAGCTTTGCGTAGGGTGTGTTGAGCGATAGCGAAACGCACCATTTGTGATTTTATTTTATTTCGCCTCTCCCACCGGGAGACACCTGCATGGACGCAGGCGGTTGAAAATGTCGGGAACTGATTTTACAGGCCGACACAATGTGGCGGGTGAGGGTATGCAGTATATTATGTGGTCACAAGTCCCTCACCCCGATCCTCTCCCGGAGGGAGATGAAGGTAACATATCGCCTTACTGGTGAGCGTTGTAGTTTCATTATTAGAGGACAAGATGATGCTGAAAAAAATCCAAGCAGTCCTGTTATTCCCTTTGATACTGATAATCAATTGTTCCTGCGCCATGGCAGCGAATACGAACCGGACTCTGCCGGCAGATATAGACCTGGAATCCCTGTCGCGTCTACCGATGATCCACAAGCATGATCTGGACCCGGAGGGTCAGCGTGTCTTCGAAATGATCATGGGTACTGACACGGATACGCCCAATATCGGACCCGCTGCGGTATCCCTGTATAACCCCAAGGTGGCTGAAGCGATGCAAATGCTGAACCAGGAGGTCCGCTATCGCAGTGTCATCGGCCGCCGCTACACCGAGCTTGCAATCTTGGTGGCCTCGCGGGAGTTCGATCAGCAGTATGAATGGTCCATGCATGAAGACGCCGCGCGTGAAGAAGGCGTGCCGGATGCGGTTATCGACACCATTAAATATAAACGTGACGTTGCCGTTATGAGCAAGGAGGAGAGCCTGATCATCCGTTTTGGC
>JACVQI010000039.1 GCA_015661095.1 Gammaproteobacteria bacterium | reverse complement strand
GCAACGATTCCGTAAAGTTTTAGCGAATCCGCGCCGGACGAGCTTCATCGCGAGCTTATGTGAGTCGACGCCTGGGTCCGCGCGCATAAGCACACAGCGGTCAGACGGCACCCTACTGGGTATTAAGCAGCGAGTGCGTAGTTGTCGTCGTTGGCAACTAAAAGGTTGCAGTTGGATTTACGAGGTTGCTGCGCCTCGGCATGCCCCTCAGGCTTCGTGACCCACGTCGAAACCAATACGCCCCCATTTCAGTTAAAAGTGCAAAGTATAAAGTTAAAAGAATTGGGCGAGGACCAAACCAATTATAACTTAATATACAGACCAGTCACATTGAATATTGTTCAATTTCTTTACACTTTTTACTTTCAACTTTCCACTGAAAAGTCAGTGGCTTTTCAGGATGCGCTGTTTCTCCCGCTGCCAGTCCCTGTCCTTTTCTGACTGGCGTTTGTCATGGGCCTGTTTACCTTTGGCAAGGCCGATTTCCAGTTTCACCTTGCCCTTTTTCCAGTACATCGCTGTGGGGATGACGGTATAACCCTTACGCTCGACATGGCCGATCAGCTTGTTGATTTCGCGCCGGTGCATGAGCAGCTTGCGGGTCCGTTGCGGATCGGGATGGCTATGAGTGGATGCTGTCGGCAGGGGGGTAATCAGCGCCCCGAACAAAAAGGCTTCGCCATCCTTCAACAGAATATAACTGTCCTGAATCTGGGTCCTGCCGGCGCGCAGACTTTTGACTTCCCAGCCTTCCAGGGCGATGCCGGCTTCATATCGTTCCTCAATAAAAAAATCGAATCTCGCTTTTTTATTAAGAATGATAGTGTTGCCAGCCGCGTCTCCTTTCTTTTTTACCATTGTGTCAAACAGTCTCTAGTATTAAGTGCAGAGTGCTGAATTATACAGAATAGTATTTAGGGAAGCTCTACGATGTGCCAGGGGTAATAGTATCCAATAACTGGCTGATAATTTTATACTGCCTTTATGGGTTTGAACCTGTTCTGTTCATGCAGGGCCTCACACAGGGAATTGCCAAAATAAAACTGATAAACTGGATAGAGGTTACGCTCCGTCCGACTTGTTGCGGGCAGTCACTGGTAGTGGTTACTGTTCGATAGTGAGAAGCATGTACTTTCCTGGCGATGATTCAAAAAAATAGTGGTATTTTCGGAGTGACTGAAGCAGATATTCTATCGTTATCAAATCACTGGGTTGATTGTAACTTAATGGTTAAAAAAATGAATAATCGAACAGGCAGAGATAAGAATTGATCTCGATAAACCGCTCGGCTGAAGTAACTTACAGCGCGGAACGCATGTATGAGCTCGTTAATGACATTGAGGCCTATCCGGATTTTGTGCACTGGTGCAATGCGACGTCCATCATTGCCAAAAATGATACCAGTCTGACGGCATCCCTTAGCCTGTCCGCGGGCGGGGTTAAAAAGACGTTTACCACCCGCAATACCATGCAGCCAGGGCGCCGGATCGATATCAACCTGCTGGAGGGCCCATTCAAACATCTTACCGGTTACTGGTTATTTGAACCTTTAAGCGAGCAGGCCTGCCGTATTTCCATTAAGATGAATTTTGAATTTAAAAACAAATTATTACGGCTGGCCCTGGATAAGATATTCAGCCATATCATCAACACTTTGATTGAGACGTTCACCGAGCGGGCACAGAAGGTATATGGCGGCAATCGAGGGCAATAAATTAACCATCGAGGTGACCTATGCGCAGACCGGGCAAGTCCATGTCATCAACCTGGCCGTGGCAAGCGGCACCAGCATCCGGCAGGCCATAGCGCTATCCGGGATATTGAATTTATGTCCGGAGATCGATCTGAGTCGTAACAAGGTCGGTATCTTCGGTGAAATCCACGAGCCGGATACGGCTGTTTATGACAATTGCCGGGTGGAGATTTACCGGCCATTACTGGCCGATCCGAAGGCAGCACGCCGGCAACGCGCCAGGGCAAATCTCAATCTCAAGGACAGGAGCAGATGATCCATTTCCGGACCGCCTGTCGTCTCGCCTCTCTTCGCAAGGATGCCATGGCGGCTTCAGCAGGGGAGTGAGTCATGCAAGGTAGAACCTTACTTATACTCTGCGGGTTATGCCTGCTGTCTCTGGTATCAATCCTGTTTGCCTTGTCGATCGGCAGTATGGAGATTGGGCTGCAACAGGTGCTAGGCGCGTTATTCAGTGAGCAGCAGTTGCTTGAGAGCAAGGTCGTACTTGAATTACGCCTGCCGCGCGTGATTGCCGGGTTTATGGTCGGTGGCATGCTGGCGCTGGCTGGCTGCCTGATGCAGGTGTTATTACGCAATCCACTGGCTGAACCTTATGTGCTCGGTGTATCCGGCGGGGCCTCAGTGTTCGCCTTGCTGGTCATGATGGCCGGACTGACCGGCTTCTGGATTAACATCGGCGCGTTTACCGGCGCGTTAATTTCCATCCTGCTGGTGTTCGGTTTGACCAGGATCGGGCAAAGCTGGAATCCCATGCGGGTGCTGCTCACCGGCGTCGTGGTGGCGGCCGGCTGGAGCGCCCTGATCAGTTTTCTGCTGGCTGTCAGTCCGGCAACCCAGATTTACAGTATGTTGTTCTGGCTCATGGGGGATCTTGGTTATGCCAGGTTTTCCGGATTTTCCCTGGTCGTATTGCTTATAGGTCTGGGCGCATCATTGTTCATGGCGCGCAGTCTTAATCTGCTGACCTATGGCGATCAGCAGGCCGCGGCACTGGGGGTGCCCGTAAACCAGTTACGCTATGGCATCTACTTTCTGGCCTCGCTGCTGACCGCCACCGCCGTCATGCAGGCCGGCAGTATCGGCTTCATCGGGTTGATCATCCCGCATTTGATCAGAATCGTACTCGGCAGCGACCACCGTTTGTTAATTCCGGCTTCCGTGCTGACGGGCGGTTGTCTGCTGGTCATCGCTGACAGCCTGGCGCGGACCATCATCGCGCCACAACAACTGCCGGTCGGGGTTTTGACGGCCATCATCGGTGTGCCGGTATTCCTGGCTTTGTTCCAGATGATAGCTATCAAACAAAAGCCATGACCTTACTGAGCGTGGCTGCGGTTTCCATCAGTATCGGCGGAAAGTCGATCTGCCGGGATCTGGATTTTGAATTGAACCAGGGGCAACGTTGGGGCGTGCTAGGCGGCAACGGCGTTGGCAAGACGACCCTGCTCAAGTACCTGGCGGGATTGCTACCCTTGGCACAGGGCGAGCTGCAAATTCATGGCAAACCGTTGTCTGCCTGGAAGAGAAAGGCCCTGGCGCGCGAAGTGGGCGTGTTGTTTCAGGACAGTCAGGATACTTTCCCCACGACGGTCATGGAAACCGCTTTGAGCGGCCGCCATCCTTATCTGCCGTTCTGGTCCTTTGAAGGCGAAACTGAAATCGCCATCGCCAGTCAGGCCCTGGTGGATGTCGCCATGGCCGATATGGAAGACCGCCAGATCGATACGCTGTCGGGAGGTGAAAGAAGGCGGCTGGCGATCGCGACCTTGATTGTCCAAAATCCCAGGATCTGGCTGCTGGATGAACCAACCAACCACCTGGATCTGCATCACCAGATTTCATTGCTGGAATTGATCATCGACAAAGTGACGGCAGCACAGGGTGCATTACTGATGGTGTTGCATGATGTCAATCTGGTCAGCCGTTTTTGCACCCATGCCATGTTAATGGTCGATGCGCAGACCATAATTTGCGGGCCCATCCACGATGTGGTGACCCGGCAGAATCTGGAATTGCTGTATCGGCATCCCATCCGGCATATTCAGGGTAACGGGATTAGATACTTTTTTCCGGAATAGTTAATAAATGTGAGGAGTGATGGGTGATGAGTGAGGTGTAAAATCAATCCAATGTTAATACTTATCTATAAATTCACACATCATCGCTGCGCCATCGAGTACCCTTGGAGTGTGGCGCTGGATCAGATCCGGCGGGATGTAATAGATCTGGCCGTTACGCACCGCCGCCAGTTCCGGCCATTGCTGCCAGTATGCCAGCCAGGGCGGACGGTTTTCATCGATGGCGCTGGCGAGGATAACCTGCGGATTGGCGCTGATGACCGCTTCCGCATTAATCTGCCCCGACAATACCGCCATGTCGCTAAAGATATTCCGGCCGCCGCACAGTTGCATCACGGCGCTGATGATATGGTCACCGTTAATGGTGAAGATCGGATCATGCCAGAATTGATAAAAAGCGGTGACCACCGGTTTGCCGGAGTATTCTTCCCGCAGCCGCTTCAGTCTGGCGAGGAAGGCCGCACTGGCCCGATTTGCCGTAATGGTTGAGCCAGACAATATCCCCAGGGCCTCTATCGATCGGGCTATGGCTTCCAGCGACGCCGGTTCCGAGACGTAGATCGGAATATTCAGATTTCGCAGCACTTCCGTGTCAGCCGCGGCATTACTTTGCCAGGCGACGATCAGGTCCGGGGCCAGGGCAATAATGCGTTCCAGATCCAGCTTGTTGGTGTCGCCGACCGTCGGGATGGTTTTCGCGACTTCAGGGTAATAGCTGTAGCGGACGGCGCCGACGATTTTATCCCCGGCGCCGGCCGCGAATAAGAGTTCGGTGGTGTGTGGCGCCAGACTGATGATACGTTTGGCTGGTTTCTGGAGCGTGATTGTCGCGCCTTGATCATCGGTGGCGGAAACTGCCTGGAGTTTAGCAGTGCTAAATAAAAACAGACAGAGGAAGGTGAAACAGATGCTCTTGGTTAAATTACGCATCGAAACTGCGGAACGAGGGAAGTGTGCAGACAGGAAAATAATCTGACGCCGAACCTCGATCACTCCTGAGTGCCGGTGGACTCCTCATCCACGTCGTCGTCCATCCCCGGCAGCTTGTCCAGCATTCTGCTAAAAAATCCCTTTTGCTCACTTTGAGCTCTGCGGCTCGTCAGAGGTGGGCGTGGTGTCTTCCGTTTTCTGCTCCTGTTCTGCTGGTGCCGGAGCTGTTTCGGTTTCCTCCCCTTCCTGCTCGCTGGCGGGATCGCTCTCCGGTATGACTGCCGGAGCTGGTTTATCGTCGCCGATAAAGGGGATGATCTTCGCAATATTTCCGAACAGGCTGAAGTCACGCTGGACCCGGGGTGGTACGTCGACGATCCTTGATTTGTTGCCGTAATTTTCCGGAGGTTTACGGAGACTGGTTATGACGTCGCCATCCAGATAAGCAAGCTTTTCTCCTTCAAAATACAGCGTCAGGCGCCGCTGCTGGCGTTGTGATGCGCCTTGTGTGTAGGTGTAAAGATATTCCCAACGGTCAGGGTGAAAAGGGTCGATCATGGTTGGCGTCCCCATGATGAAGCGTACCTGATGTTTCTCCATGCCGGGTTTCAGCCGATCGAGCATCTCCTGCTCGATGACGTTACCCTGTTGGATATCGATCCGGTAGACGCCAGGCAGTTTATAATCACCATCACTTCTGGAGCAACCGAGCGGGAGTAACAATAGAATTAATGAGGTTAACGGAAATAATCTGTTCATACTTTTTTAGTTACAGCAAGGAATTCGGATTGTAGCCTATCGGGCTATAGAACTCACCAGAAAATCATGGATTTAATACCGGGTTTGCTATAATACAAAACATTGTTAGCGGGAGTTTACCAACCTAATCTGTAATGCAAGATGGAATCCAAAGACCTCAAAACCGCCGGCCTGAAAGCGACACTTCCCCGGATCCGCATACTCGAAATCCTTGAGGCATCGGAAAACAAACACGTCAGCGCCGAAGATGTATACAAGGCCCTGCTGCATGCTGGTGAGGAAGTTGGTTTGGCCACGGTTTACCGGGTTTTAACCCAGTTTGAACAGGCGGGACTGGTGCAACGGCACAACTTCGACTCCGGTCACTCCGTTTTTGAAATTGATCACGGTGGTCACCACGATCACATGGTATGTATCAAAACCGGCAAAGTGATTGAGTTTGAGAACGAGGAAATCGAACAACTGCAGGAAAAAATCGCCGCGGCCCATGGTTATACCCTGGCGGGACATAATCTGGTTTTGTATGTAAAACCGAAGGAGAGCGACTAGCTGCACTCCCGAGCTGTAATCAGCCTGCAGTGGCCAGCATCTCCTGCGCATGGCGCCGGCTTTGATCAGTAATTTTTATCCCACCCAGCATTCTGGCGATTTCCTCAATCCGCTGCGGCGCTGACAGTGCTTGTACAGTGGTGCTGGTGGTGGTTCTGGTCGAGCTTTTCGTGACCAGCAGGTGCTGATCACCCTGGGCAGCGACCTGCGGCAGATGCGTGACACAAAAGACTTGCCGTTGCCGTGCCAGTTCATGCAGCAGTTTCCCGACGATTTCCGCTATGGCCCCACCGATCCCGGCATCCACCTCATCAAATATCAGCGTCGGGATACCCTTGTCCTGCGTGCCGATCACCTGTATCGCCAGGCTGATGCGCGACAATTCGCCGCCGGAGGCAATCTTGCGCAGAGGTTGCAATCCCAGCCCGGGATTAGTGGTCACCAGAAATTCTATCCGGTCATACCCGTAGGGTTTCGGCAGCGTTTCATCCTGGGGTTCCGCGGTGATGGCGAATTTACCGTCGACCATGCCCAACGCAGCGAGTTTGGTGGTGATTTCGGCGGACATTTTCTGGGCGGCTTTTTTCCGGTGTTGCTGCAGTTTTACCGCCGCTGCGTGGTATTGAGCCAGGGCCGCGCTCTGGGTTTGTCGCAGCTCTTCGATGAGTTGCCGGCTGTTTTGCCGGCGTGCCAGTTGTTGTTCCAGTTCGGCGAGATGTGCAGCCAGTTCCCGCGGCTGGATCCGGTGTTTACGTGCCAGTTCGTGCATCAGTGACAGTCTTTCCTCCACCACCTGTAATCGCTCCGGATCGATCTGGAGCTGGTCGAGATACTGGCGTAATTCCGAACCGGCTTCCGTCATTTGCAGGGTGGCTTCATCGAGAATGCCGATCAGATTCGTCAAAGCAGCATCATATTGCTGCAGCGCCTTGAGTTCGGCCGTGATGGTACTCAGGCGGGCATGGATGGAAAGGTCATCGTCATGAAACATCCGCAGAGCGTTGCTGGCGGTATCCAGCAGGCGATTACCATTGGCCAGACGCCGGTGCTCTTCGTCCAGCAACTCATATTCCCCGGGTTCCGGCCGGAGGTTTTTGAGTTCGTCAACCTGATAGCGCAACAGAGTCAGGGCGGCATCCTGATCGGCCGTATCGCCCTGCAATTCCTGCAATTGCTTCGTCGCTTCACGCCACCGCTCATAGGCCGTTTTTACGACCGCAAGGTCCTGCGGGTAATTGCCGTAATCATCCACAAGTTTTCTCTGGATTTCCGGTTTTGACAGGGACTGATGCGAGTGCTGGCCGTGGATATCGATCAGATTTTCACCGATAGACCGCAATAATTGTGCGGTGGCCGGAGTGCTGTTGACGAAGGCGCTGGAGCGCCCATCTTTGGTAATGACACGCCGGATCATCAGTTCCGGTTCGGTGGAATCGATAGCTTGTTCATCAAGCAGATCGTGTACCGCCGGGTTAGTGGTGATATCGAATAGCGCTGAAATCTCAGCCCGGGTTGTGCCGTCGCGGATGACGCCGCTTTCGGCCCGGTCACCCAGCAGCAGTCCCAGAGCGTCGATCAGGATCGACTTACCCGCCCCGGTTTCCCCGGTCAGCACGGTCATGCCGTGATCGAATTCCAGTTCGAGTTCATCAATGACGGCGAAATCGCGGATGTTCAGTCGTTTGATCAAGGAAGAATAGCTACTCGATGCAGTTTAGCCCCAGTTGAGTTTGGCTCTCAGGATACTGAAGTGATCGTGGTCGGCTGGATGTATCAGTCTGATCTTATTGGCTTTTTTTCGAACTATCACCCGGTCGCCGGCCGCCAGTTCACACTTGATTTCACCGTCGCAAGTCAGTCTGGCATTGTCGATTTCCGGAGTGCCAACTACCACTTCAATGGTATTGTCACCGGCGATGACGATGGGCCGGTTACTGAGGGTGTGCGGACAAATAGGGACCAGCACCAGTGCGTCCAGATCCGGGTGCAATATCGGACCACCACCGGACAGGGCATAGGCGGTTGAGCCGGTCGGCGAGGCGATGATCAGGCCGTCAGATCGCTGGGTGTTGACCAGTTTGCCATTGATGTAGGTGGTCAACTGGATCAGTTTGGCGATATTCCAGCGTTGGATAATAACGTCGTTGAAGGCATCGCTGTTGATAATGGTTTTATTATCGCGATCCACCTGGCAATGCAGCTGAAATCGTTCATCCTCGACATAATTCCCGGCCAGGATTTGATCCAGATGTTCCGCCACTGATTCGGCCGGGATATCGGCCAGGAAACCCAGGTGCCCGCGGTTAATGCCCAGTAGCGGTATATGATGGTCGGCCAGTAGATGGACCGCTTTCAGCATCGTGCCATCGCCACCGACGGCAATGGCCATATCGCAGGCATCAGGCAGTTCGGAATTGGATACGGTCCGCAAACCGGAATCCGGCAACAAAGCCGCGCAGGACCTGTCCAACATGACATCGAGACCACGCGCCTGGAGATATTCCGCAACCGTACGCAGTGTTTCGATGATTTTGGCACCACCGCTGTTGGTAATGAGGACGATTTTTTTAAACATTTGGGTAAGTTAAGGTAATTTCCAATAACGGAAAATTATCACGGACTGAGGCGGTCGCCAAACTGGTTTTGCAGTATAGTCAATAGAATGTTAAATTTCAGCGACGATTTATCCGATTAATAATCATGTCCAAAGCTTCGAATAACGACAACATCCTCCTCTCAGAGCGCAGCCTGAGCCTGTTCAAGGCCCTGGTCGAGCATTTTATCCTCGACGGCCATCCGGTCGGATCCAGGACCCTGGCCAGGGACAGCAAGCTGGAATTAAGCCCAGCCACGATCCGTAACATCATGGCCGATCTGGAAGACATGGGTCTGATTCATTCGCCGCATACTTCCGCGGGCCGGGTGCCGACGGTCAGGGGTTACCGGTTGTTCGTCGACAGCCTGTTGCGTGTGGACAAACTGGAACAAACGGCTGTCGAAAGGATTACCCGGGAATTCGGCGCCGGCGGCAATGTCAAGGAATTGCTGGAGCGGACTTCTTCGATGTTGTCGGAAATCACCAAACTGGCCGGGATCGTCATGCTGCCGCGCGTCGAACACAAGGCCCTGGACCAGATTGAATTTGTCTCCTTGACGGATAACCGGATCCTGGTGATCCTGGTCATGAGTGATAAGGAGATTCAGAATCGTATCATTCTGACCAATCGGCAGTTTTCCCAATCCGAGTTACAACAGGCATCCAACTATCTCAATTCCATGTATTCAGGCAAGGAATTGCATACGGTCAGGAAAGAGTTGCTGAAGGACCTCGAAAAGATGAAACAGGATGTTAATAACCTGATGCAGGCGGCGATTGAGATGGCGCAGAAGGCATTTGTGCAGTCGGAGACCACGCAGGACGATTATGTGCTGGCCGGCCAGACCAATCTCATGAATCTGGCGGAACTGAACGATATGGAAAAATTACGCAAGTTATTCGACAGCTTCAGCGCGAAACGGGACATCCTGCACCTGCTGGAGCAGGCCATCCAGGCCAAAGGCATGCAGATCTTCATCGGCGAGGAATCCGGTTACGATGTGCTCGACAACTGCAGTATCGTCACCTCTCCTTATGAATTTGACGGGCAGATTCTGGGCGTGCTGGGCGTACTGGGCCCGACCCGGATGGATTATGAAAGGATAATACCGATCGTCGATATCACGGCCAAAATGCTCAGCTCGGCCTTGAATTCCACGCATTAACCCCCATTTCGTTTACCGTATGCATCCGGCCTGAGCCTGGCCAATTTCCAGGTTTTGAAAGATTTTTTAATGCTTTTCACTGAGGAAACCATGATAGCGGAACAAAAACAGACAAACGACAGGAATACAGCAGAACCCAGTGACAGTAAGCAAGAGCCATCATTGGTTACAGGTGCTGATAAAGCAGAGACCAGCACGGCCGTGTCTGCAGAGATCACTGAACAATCTACTATGGAATGGGAGAGCTCCGCGTCGGCTATCGATACGGATGCCCTGCGCCAGGAAATCGAAAATTTACGGCAACAGATGGTAGAAGCCAAAGATCGCATGTTGCGGACCCAGGCCGAGATGGACAATCTCCGCAAACGCTTGGCCCGGGACGTCGAAAATGCGCATAAATACGCCCTGAGCAAATTTGTCGGTGAATTGTTGCCGGTGCTGGACAGTCTCGAACTGGGTCTCAGCAACAGTAATGGTCCGGGCGGGATCGAATCATTCCTGGAAGGTATGGACCTGACCCTGACAAAGTTTCTGGCAACCCTGGAGAAATTCGGTGTCACCGTGGTTGATCCGCAAGGTGACAAGTTCAATCCGGAAAAACATGAAGCCGTGACCATGCAGGCCCAGGAGGGGGCGGCGCCGGGCACGGTGCTCAGTGTGATGCAAAAGGGCTACGAACTGAATGGCCGGCTGGTCAGGCCGGCCATGGTCATCGTCGCCAAATAAGTACCAGGTAATCATCCGTAGCGCTGTCCATCAGTTAACTGACGCCCGGTAGCGAACAACAACAAATATATATGCACAAATACCCACCGCGGGCTTGAATTTAAAGTGGCTAGCCCAAATATACGAATGCACGTTAAGTTAATAATTATTCTTTAAACATTAATAGGTTAGGTATTTCCGGAGAAAATAAACATGGGTAAGATAATCGGCATAGACCTGGGTACCACCAACTCTTGCGTGGCCATATTGGAAAATGGCAAACCCAAGGTCATCGAAAACAGCGAAGGCGGTAGAACCACCCCTTCCATTGTTGCTTATACCAATGACGACGAGGTGCTGGTTGGCCAGTCCGCGAAACGCCAGTCCGTCACGAATCCGAGCAACACCCTGTTCGCCATCAAGCGTTTGATCGGGCGTCGTTTTACCGATGATGTCGTGCAGAAGGACATCAGGATGGTCCCCTACAAGATCACCAAGGCGGACAATAGCGATGCCTGGGTGGAGGTGAAGGGTAAGAAGATGGCCCCGCCGGAGATCTCTGCGCGCGTTTTGATGAAAATGAAGAAGACCGCCGAGGATTACCTGGGCGAAGAGGTCACGGAAGCGGTGATCACCGTTCCGGCCTATTTCAACGACTCGCAGCGCCAGGCCACCAAGGACGCTGGCCGCATTGCCGGTCTCGAGGTAAAACGCATTATCAATGAACCGACGGCGGCGGCGCTGGCCTATGGCATGGATAAAAAGGCCGGTGACACGAAAATCGCCGTGTACGACCTCGGCGGCGGTACCTTCGATATCTCCATCATCGAGATCGCCGAAGTGGACGGCGAACATCAGTTTGAAGTGCTGTCGACCAATGGCGATACCTTTCTCGGTGGCGAGGATTTCGATATGCGCATCATCGATTTCCTGTGTTCCGAATTCAAGAAAGATCAGGGGTTTGATTTACATAACGACCCACTGGCCCTGCAACGCCTGAAGGAAGCCGCCGAGAAAGCCAAGATCGAGCTTTCCTCCAGCCAGCAGACCGACATCAATCTGCCCTATGTCACGGCTGACGCCAGCGGCCCCAAACACCTGAATATCAAACTGACCCGTGCCAAGCTGGAATCCCTGGTGGAAGACCTGATCGAGCGCACCATCGAACCCTGCAAGATCGCCATAAAGGATTCAGGGCTGTCCGCAGCCGAAATCAATGACGTGATCCTGGTCGGCGGCCAGACCCGCATGCCTAAGGTGCAGGAAACCGTTAAGAAACTGTTCGAGAAGGAACCGCGCAAGGACGTAAACCCGGACGAAGCGGTGGCGGTTGGCGCCGCGATCCAGGCCGGCGTACTGGGCGGCGAAGTCAAAGACGTGTTATTACTGGATGTGACGCCCTTATCCCTGGGTATCGAGACCCTGGGCGGCGTCATGACGCGCCTGATCGAGAAAAACACCACTATCCCGACCAAGGCCAGCCAGACATTTTCGACTGCCGAAGACAATCAGACCGCGGTAACGGTACATGTCCTGCAAGGTGAGCGGGAGATGGCCGGCGGCAACAAGTCGTTGGGCCGTTTTGACCTGACCGATATCGGGCCAGCATCCCGGGGCGTACCGCAGGTCGAAGTCGAGTTCAATATCGACGCTAACGGCATCCTGAATGTCTCCGCCAAGAACAAGGCGACCGGCAAGGCCCAATCGATAGTGATCAAGGCTTCCAGCGGTTTGTCGGACAAGGAGGTCGAGAAGATGATTAAGGACGCCGAGGCTCATGCCGAGGAAGACCGGAAATTGCGGGAACTGGTGGACGTGCGCAACCGTGCCGATAATATGATTCACGCCAGCCGTAAATCCATGGCGGATCTCGGCGACAAGGTCGAGGCACAGGAGAAGCAGGACATCGAAGCCGCTATCGAGGCCGTGGAAGAGGCTATCAAGGGCGATGACAAGGCCCGGATCGAGGAGCTGACTAAAAAGCTCACCGAGATTGCCGGTAAACTGGCAGAACGCGTCTATAAACAGACAGCCGAGGCGGAGCAGCCCGGACAACAGTCCGCCGGTGGCGGTAGTTCGCGGCAGGAATCCGCCAAAGGCGGCGATGAAAATGTGGTGGATGCAGAATTCGAGGAAGTTAACGACGACAAGAAGTAACCGTTCCGGGGTTCGCTGACCGGACCCCGCCGTCAACGTTCCATACACATACCCGCATCCAGGTGAGGCCCGGGGGAAGAGCTTTTCCCGCGGGCCTGTTTGCGATTAGAGAAAAAGAAACAGGACCGGATGGCAACCAAGAGAGAGTACTACGAGGTGCTCGGCGTTCCCCGTAACGCGGCCGAGGCTGAGATCAAGAAGGCCTATCGCCGCCTGGCGATGAAGCACCATCCCGATCGCAATCCGGACGATAAACAGGCCGAGGATCAATTCAAGGAAGTGCAGGAAGCCTACAATGTCCTGTCGGATGAACGGAAACGCTCCGCCTACGATCAGTTCGGCCATGCCGGCGTTAATACCAGCGCGGCCGGCGGTGCCGGTGGCTTCAGCGGCGGTTTCGGCGATATCTTCGACAGCGTGTTCGGCGATATTTTCGGCGGTGGCGCCCGCGGCGGCAAGCGTGTTTATCGTGGAGCGGATCTCCGTTATGACCTGGAGATGAATCTGGAAGAAGCCGTGGCCGGTACCACCGTTAAGATCCGCGTACCCAATCTTATCAGTTGCGAGTCCTGCGGCGGCTCCGGCGCCAGGAAAGGATCCAGCCCGGTCACCTGCCCAACCTGCAATGGCCTGGGGCAGGTCCGCATGTCACAGGGGTTCTTCTCAGTGCAACAGACCTGCCCGCAATGCCGTGGTCAGGGCCGGACCATTAAAGATCCCTGTCCCACCTGTCATGGTAAGGGCCGGGTCAGGGAGAACAAGACCATCTCCGTCAAGGTGCCGCCCGGTGTCGACAGCGGCGATCGGATCCGGCTTACCGGAGAAGGTGAGGCTGGTGAAAGCGGTGGACCACCGGGTGATTTATATGTCCATGTGGCGGTCAGGGACCATCCAATCTTCACCCGGGACGGCGCTGACCTGCATTGCGATATCCCGGTCAGTTTCGTTACCGCCACGCTTGGTGGTGAATTGGAGATCCCGACTCTGGAAGGACGCGTGAAGCTGCACATCCCGCCTGAAACCCAGAGCGGCAAGCTCTTCCGTTTGCGCGGTAAGGGTGTGCGCTCGGTCAGAACTTCGTCCAAAGGCGACCTGTTGTGCCAGGTGGTCATCGAAACGCCGGTCAATCTGACCAGGCGGCAGAAGGAACTGTTGGCGGAATTCGATACGTCGATGCAGTCGGATGGCAAAAAACACAGCCCCCTCGAACACTCATGGCTGGATGGCGTCAAGAAATTTTTCGACGGTATTAAGGGCTAGAAATCCAGAATAGTAGGGTGGGCACGGTGTTTGTGCCCACGCGGAAAGTCATCGTAGGTTGCGGGAGGAGACCATATATGGGCTGAGGTACGAAGCCCAACATGGTTAATAAAATGAACAATAATACGTTGGGCTTCATTTCATTCAGCCCAACCTGCATGGTCTAGGCGATCTTGCAAGGAATCCAGGCATCTTCGTCGTAAGTGTAAACGGCACAAAGCCTGTGATACCCATCTGCGACAATGACCTTCCCGTTATTCCGGTCTCGTACCAGCAAGATAGGAGAGAGCGCAACTCCGCCCTTGATCTTTTTCTGATCTTTCTCGATGTGGTAGTTACTCACGCCCAGCAATGACAGTCCGGAGGCCCGAAAGATGTCCTTGGCTTTGAACCTCGCGTTCGGAGCGCGCCGCAAACCGGCAACCAGCCTCTCAGACATTCGCGGTGAATAGATGAGATTTAAATACGATTTTGCCGCGGGATAGTTGTCTTTTTCCGGTTCCGTGAGCCATGCGGGTTGCGGTACTTTCTTTTTCGGCATTTGATCGTCTACGCTTTTTGAGAGAGTGGTTGTGACGTCTAACTAGGTTTTAATGGGCACTTTGTCAGTTATTATTATATAGGTGTCACATGGGATCATGATGGGAAACCTCCTGTTTTCAAAGAGTTGAAGTGAATTTGATTATAGTGTCCCAATATCAAGTGTGTCCACTATATACAGTTCAATCCCCTGATAAACAACCCGAGTCAGGGTCTGGCCATATCCGGTAAAATATCCCAATGGGCTTTCTTCCTATCTTTCTGAATATCGACGGGCGCCGCTGTCTGGTGGTGGGCGGGGGCGAGGTTGCGTCCCGCAAAGTCAATCAGCTGTTGAAGGCCGGGGCACGGGTGATGGTAGCGGCGCCCCGGTTATGTCCGGAACTGGAGTGGCAACGTGACAGACAGGTCATCGAATATTTGCCGACAGCTTTCCAGGAAGCCTTACTGGAGGGGTGTGAACTGGTCATCGCGGCGACCAATGATGCTGCCGTCAACCGCCAGGTTTCGGAACTGTCACAGCGCCGGCACCTGCCCGTGAATGTGGTCGATAATCCCGGATTATGCAGTTTCATCATGCCGTCGGTGGTGGACCGGGACCCGATACAAATCGCAGTTTCAACTGGTGGTGCCTCGCCGGTCCTGGCCCGGCTGCTGCGCGTGCGGTTGGAGACGATGATACCCGCGAGTTACGGCACGCTCGCCAAGGTCATGCAATCATTCCGGGAACGGGTAAAGCGCAAGTTTCCGGAGTCAGTAGCGCGGCGCCGGTTTTGGGAAGAGGTGTTGCAGGGACCGATTGCGGAGATGTTGTTTGCCGGCCAGGAGCGGGCCGCGCTCGATGCCCTGGAACAATGCCTGGTCGATAATGCTTACACGGTTGCCCCCAGTGGCGAGGTCTATCTGGTCGGGGGCGGACCAGGTGCCCCGGATCTATTGACCTTCCGCGCCCTGCGTCTGATGCAGCAGGCGGACGTGGTCTTGTATGACCGACTGGTGGCTTCGGCGATAGTGGATCTGGTGCGCAAGGACGCGGAACGAATCTATGTCGGTAAAGAGAGCAACCAGCATGCCTTATCGCAGGATGAGATCAATCAGTTGCTGGTCAAGCTCGCCAGGGAAGGGAAGCGTGTGTTGCGCCTCAAGGGCGGTGATCCGTTTATCTTCGGCCGCGGCGGCGAAGAGATCGATACCCTGGCCGCGCAGGGCATTCCTTTTCAGGTCGTGCCGGGCATCACCGCCGCGGCCGGCTGTGCCTCTTATGCGGGCATCCCGCTGACGCACAGGGATTACGCCCAATCCTGCCTGTTCGTCACCGGCCATCTCAAGGATGGCAGTCTGGATCTGAATTGGGATGCCTTGCTGCAGCCACAACAGACGGTGGCCATCTATATGGGGGTAGGAGCTATAAAACTTCTGTCCGAGGAACTCATCAAGCGCGGCATGTCTGGCACGACGCCGGCGGCGATTATTCAGCAGGGCACGATGCCGCAGCAACGGGTATTTATTAGTGACCTGAATTCCCTGCCGGGCCTGGTCGCGACGGAAGACATCAAACCGCCGTCCATGTTAATCCTTGGCGCCGTCGTCAAATTGCACGAGC
>JACVQI010000206.1 GCA_015661095.1 Gammaproteobacteria bacterium | reverse complement strand
TTATCGATAAATTCGCGGTCGTGGCTGACGACAATCAGGGTGCCCTCATATTCGTTCAATCGATCTTCCAGCACCTCCAGGGTTTCGACATCCAGATCGTTGGTGGGCTCGTCGAGCACCAGCAGGTTGATGGGTTTGGTCAGTAATTTCGCCAGGATAACCCGATTGCATTCGCCGCCGGACAATGCCTTGATTTTGGTCGCAGCCCGTTTCTGCGAGAACAAAAAGCCTTTCAGATAACCGATGACATGCCGGTCCTTGCCATTGATTTTGACGTAATCTGAATCGTTACCGACGATCTCAGCAACGGTCTTTTCCGGATCCAGCTGTTCGCGTTGTTGATCGAAATAACCGATGACCAGGTTGGTGCCCAGCTTCACGGTGCCTTGCTTCGGCGCCAGTTGCCCCAGGAGTATGCGCAATAGCGTGCTTTTGCCAACGCCGTTGTTGCCGATCAGGCCGATGCGATTACCGCGCCGGATCTTCAGCTTCAGTCCCGTGAACAACGGCTCGCCGGAAAAATCGAAGCAGATGTTATAGGCTTCGATGACCTTGTGCCCGGATGGATCGGCGTCCTCGACATAAATGCGCGCCTTCGGATCCGGTTTGACGCGCGCGGCTGATTGCTCACGCATGGCCTCCAGTGCCCGCACCCGGCCTTCATTGCGGGTGCGCCGCGCCTTGACGCCCTGCCGGATCCAGGCTTCCTCCTGCTCCAGCTTCTTGTCGAACAAACGGTTTTCCCGCTCTTCTGCCGACAGTGCCAGCGCCTTCGCGGATTGAAACTTCCGGTAATTACCCGGCCAGCTGCTCAATTTGCCCCGGTCCAGTTCCAGGATCCGGGTCGCCAGCCGTTGCATGAAGGCCCGATCATGACTGACGAACAGGATGCTGCCGGGAAAGGTTCGGATCCGGTCTTCCAGCCATTGGATAGCGCTCAGATCCAGATGATTGGTCGGTTCATCCAGCAACAGCAAATCCGGATGGCTGACCAGCGCCCGCGCCAGGGAAACCCGGCGCTGCCAGCCGCCCGACAGTTCCCCCAGTTTGCGTTGCGCGGGCAGGGTCAATTCCGTCAGGATGGTCTGGATTTGCGTATCAATTTGCCAGCCGCCGGCTGCCTCGATCCGGTGTTGCAGGTGTTCCAGTTCCCGCATGCCGGCTCGATCCAGTGACTGATTAGATAATGTGTGATAAGCATCAATCAGGCTCTTCAGGTCCGCCAGCCCGGCGGCGACATATTCATAGACGGTCTCGTGCAACTGCGTGGGCAGGGCTTGTTCCAGCCGGCAGATGCGCAAATCAGAGCGGTGCACGACCTCGCCGCTGTCCGGCTCCACTTCACCCATGATGATCCGGAAAATCGTCGTTTTCCCGGCGCCATTGCGGCCGATCAGACAGATCCTTTCGCCGGGGTCGATGTTGAAGCTGGCGCTTTGTAATAGACGTTGATCGCCAATTTCCAGGGAAATGTCATCAAAGCGGAGCAATCTTAATAATAACCTTGCGTGTATGGTGTGAAAGGAGCGCAAGAGACTAATGGTTGAGGCACCGATAAGCAAGAATGAATGACCCCGGTCAATTCGTTATTAATACCTGAGTAATTTACTCAAAGATATAGTTGACTAAATTAGTCAGCTATGTAATCCTACCATGTCCTATTAGCTGTAATAGATTTTAAGTAATTGATTAGTGGGTACTAAACACTATCCGGAGTAATCGAGATGAAACTTACTACCAAAGGTCGTTATGCCGTCACTGCCATGCTGGATCTGGCCCTGAGTCATGGGTTAGGACCCATTAATCTGGCCGAAATCTCTTCCCGGCAGGGAATTTCCCTGTCTTATCTGGAACAACTTTTTTCACGCTTGCGTAAACAGGGGTTGGTTGATAGCGCGCGCGGCCCCGGTGGCGGCTATCTGCTGGGCAAGCCGGCGCGGGATATATCGATAGTTGATGTCATCCGTGCCGTCGATGAATCCTTTGATGCCACGCGTTGCGGCGGCTCCAAGGATTGCCATGGTGAGAAGCGTTGCATCACCCATGATTTATGGGAAGAATTGAGCAATCAGATCGCCGAGTTCCTGGCCGGGATCAGTCTGCACGATCTGGTGGAACGCCGGCATGTTGAGCAGGCTCAACCGCCACAGGAACAAGTCTTGGTGAAGATGCAGAGATAAGATAGATTACCCTGATGAACAGAATTGCTTTGACTGACCGGGCAGCCGATCATGTCCGGAATTATCTGGCCCGGCATGGTCGCGGCATCGGTTTGCGGATCGGCGTCAAGCCGACCGGTTGTTCCGGCTTTAAATATGTCGTTGAAGCGGCGGAGTCACTCAACGACCAGGACCAGGCGTTCGAATCAAAAGGCGTGCAAATCGTTGTCGATGAAAAAAGCCTGCAATATCTGGCCGGTACGGAACTCGATTATGTTCGCGAAGGATTAAACGCAGGATTCCGGTTTAACAATCCCAATGTCCAGGAAACCTGCGGCTGCGGTGAGAGTTTCAGTGTCACCGGCAAAGCCTAATTCATAACGGTCTGGTTGTATGTCCTCGCAAACCCAAAATGTCGAAGCATTGGTTAACAAGGAGTATGAACACGGCTTCGTGACCGACATCAGTGCCGATACCGTGCCGCCGGGACTGAATGAAGATGTCATAGCCTTGATTTCCGGAAAAAAGAACGAGCCGGCCTGGCTGCTGGAGTGGCGGCTGCAAGCCTTTCGCCACTGGCAAAAAATGCGCGAACCGGACTGGGCGCACGTACACTATGCCAAAATCGATTTTCAGGCCATCTCCTATTATTCCGCGCCCAGGTCCGAAGCCGATGGCCCCAAAAGCCTGGATGAAGTGGATCCGAAGTTGCTGGAAACCTATGCCAAACTGGGCATTCCGCTGCAGGAACAGAAAATGCTGGCGGGCGTGGCCGTGGATGCGGTATTTGACAGTGTTTCGGTCGCGACCACTTTCAAGGAGAAACTGGCCGAGGCCGGCGTAATCTTCTGCTCCTTTTCCGAGGCGGTGCAAAAACACCCTGAGCTGGTGCAACGGTATCTGGGCACAGTGGTGCCCAGCACGGATAATTATTATGCGGCCCTCAATTCCGCCGTCTTCACCGATGGCTCATTCTGTTATGTCCCGAAGAACACACGCTGCCCGATGGAGTTGTCCACCTATTTCCGGATCAACGCAGCCAAGACCGGGCAGTTTGAACGAACCCTGATCATCGCCGATAGCGGCAGCCATGTCAGTTATCTCGAAGGCTGTACGGCGCCCATGCGCGACGAAAACCAGCTGCACGCGGCCGTGGTCGAGCTGATCTGCCTGGATGACGCCGAGATTAAATATTCCACCGTCCAGAACTGGTACCCGGGCGATGTTAACGGCGTCGGCGGCATCTATAATTTCGTCACCAAGCGCGGCGACTGCCGCGGCCGCAATTCAAAGATCTCCTGGACCCAGGTGGAGACCGGTTCCGCCATCACCTGGAAATATCCGAGCTGTATCTTGCGTGGTGATAATTCGGTCGGTGAATTTTATTCCGTTGCCGTCACTAATAACCGCCAGCAGGCGGATACCGGCACCAAGATGATCCACCTCGGCAAAAATACCCGCAGCACGGTGATATCGAAGGGTATTTCCGCGGGCCGGGCGCAAAACACCTACCGCGGGTTGATCCGGGTCGCTAAGAGCGCGGACAATGCCCGTAATTACACCCAATGCGATTCCCTGCTGATGGGCGACCAGTGCGGCGCCCATACCTTTCCCTATATCGAGGTAAAAAATTCAACCGCCCAGATCGAACACGAGGCAACCACCTCCCGTATCAGCGACGACCAGTTGTTCTATTGCCGACAACGCGGTATCGCGGCGGAGGATGCTGTCAACATGATCGTCAATGGTTTCTGTAAGACCGTGTTCAAGGAATTACCCATGGAGTTCGCCGTTGAGGCACAGAAACTGCTGGGCATCACTCTGGAAGGGGCAGTAGGGTAACAACGGTTAAAAAGTATAAAGTTAAAAGTA
>JACVQI010000038.1 GCA_015661095.1 Gammaproteobacteria bacterium | reverse complement strand
CATGGACCCGGCGATCATCCCGAAACCGTAATACCAGCAGGACTGGGTGCACCAGCGATTGCGGTAACAATTGCACCTCTCTGGCGCCGGTTCCGTCCACCAGTTTCCATTCATCCGCGCTATTTAATATTAACTGCACCGGCTGGGCTGCGTGGCATTGAATATATTTCCGCCAGTAAGCAAGACAACTCACGATTGTGGCGGTTGCCATTACAAGCTTCAGCCAAATCAGGACAGCCAGCCCCAAAATACATATAATAGTTGCCGAGTGACTGAGGATCAGAGCGCCGGCCAGCCAAGGCGGCGGACGATAGGCAATGTGGATGGGTAATTCAAATGCGCCGTCCATGTGCGGATACTCTCCCTCAACCAGAATGTTAAAATGAACCACTCTCTGATAAGTCCTGGAGGGGCTCATTCATAACATCCATAATTTACACCTTTGCGTGCATGATTAACAACTGTTCCGACCAATGAATCAATTACTATGGCGCTGCCGGCGCGGGATTAAGGAAATGGATCTGCTGCTGGAAAACTTTGTGCACAAGCAATATCCGGCCTTATCGGATGCCGATAAACAGGTATTCGCCGCCTTGCTGGAGGAATCGGATCCGGACCTGTTGTGCTGGCTCATGGGTAGGTCCGAGCCAGATAATACCGCCTATCGGCCTTTGCTGGCACAGATAAAATCATCCCATCGAGATGACCATGCTGGCTGAGTGGCGGACATTTCTCTTATCACAGGGCGCGCGTTTTGAAGACGGCGAAGTCGTGGATTTCGGCGCCACTGATCGGGAGGCAACAGTCGCGTTTTCAGGCCCCATAATCATGGACCTGTCATTCCTTGCTGTGATTACGATTTCCGGTAAGGATGCGACGGCTTTCCTGAACGGCCAGTTCACCACCGATGTCACACAACTTGCCGACGGAGGCGTGCAATTCAGCGCCTGGTGTAATCCCAAAGGTCAGGTTATTGCCAACTTCATTCTCACCCGAATCGATGAAGATTATCACCTGTTGCTGCCGAGAGAATTACAGGAAAGTTTTCTAGCACGCTTGCGCAGATATGTACTGCGGGCCGCCGTGACCATCATGGGTGGCAAAGACACCATGCCGCGCCTGGGTGTGCAATTTTCCGGCGAGACGGCGGGAGTGCCTTTTCAGAGCGAAGGTGCCAGCCGTGCAGATAGCCTGGTGATTGTTCCGGTTCCAGCAAGTCGCAACCGGTGGATCAGCTTCGGGACGGTCGCAGACCTTGGCAAACAGTGGTTAACACTGGCGCAACAAGCGACAGCCACAGGCAGTTACACCTGGCGGTTATGTGACATCCAGGATGCCATCCCCTGGATAACGTCAGCGACTGCTGAAACCTGTCTGCCGCAAATGCTGAATCTGGATCTGCTGCAGGGACTCAGCTATAAAAAAGGTTGCTTCCCCGGTCAGGAGATCATCGCCCGATTGCATTATCGCGGCAAATATTCGCAGAGATTGTTCATCGCCAGACTGGATACTACTGTCGGTATCGCTCCAGGCACTAAGATCTTTACTGTAGATAAATCGCAAAGTATCGGCACCATTATCACTAGCGCCAGACATCCGGAACAAGGCTGCTCAGCCCTGGTAATACTGGAGGTTAACTACGTCAACCCGGAACTATTATGCCTGGAAAACAGTTCTGCCCGGTTTTTACAAATCTCGACTCCCCCTTATTTAAGTCTTAATCAGGAATAAAATATTCACTTTATCCATTCATACTTTATACTTTCCACTTTAAACTTTTAACTGTTTCACATGCAACCACCAAGAGTATTTTATTTGTTGTTATTTCTGGGCGCCGGTTCCCTGCTCAGCTTCGGCTATTACCTGCAATTTTATAAAGGTATTGAACCCTGCCCTTTATGCATGTTTCAGCGCTTCGCCTATATGGCCGTCATCCTGTTTTCCCTGGTGGCATTGATCCATGGACCGAAGAACTGGTGGTTGCGCGTCTACAGCAGCCTGATCCTGAGCGCGGCCCTGGTCGGCGGGGCAATAGCCGCCTATCAGGTCCGGTTAATCTACCTGCCGCCGGATCAGGTACCCGAGTGCGGACCGGGCTGGAATTACATGGTTGATGTGTTCCCTCTGGCGGATGTGTCTCAGACTCAGTATTCCGGAGTGGAGTTTGATCTGCTTTTCCGGTATCGCCGTGCTCAGTGCGGTCCATCTGATCCGGAAAAGATTGTTCGCAGGTATCTGAACAAGGATAGCCCGGATGCAGCGTAGCGCAATCCGGGGTTTCTTTCCAAACGACTCGATGTCTCGTGCATACACTTCAACCACCATTCCCCGGATTTCATTTCATTCCATCCGGGCTACAACTGAAGCGAATCCAGGTCAGGGGCGGTAACCGCGCGGCAGGTTGCCACTCAAGCCCCGCATCATATTCGCCAGCCCGCCTTTTTTCGACATGCGCTTCATCATCTTCTGCATCTGCTTGAATTGTTTCAGCAGGCGGTTGATATCCTGAACCTGGGTACCGGAGCCGGTGGCGATCCGCTTTTTTCGCGAACCATTAATCACGTCGGGGAAACGGCGTTCGCGTTCGGTCATGGAATCGATCATGGCGCCGAGCTTGATTAATTCCCTGTCATTCACCTGGTTCATGGCAGCCGCCGGGATCTGCCCCATGCCCGGTAATTTGTCCAATAAACTGTTCAAACCACCCATATTCTGCATCTGCCGTAACTGTTCACGAAAGTCCACCAGATCAAAGCCGGAGCCTTTCTTGATCTTTTTGGCGAGTTTCTCGGCCTGTTGCAGGTCGGTTTTTTGTTCCACCACTTCAATCAGGCTCAACACGTCGCCCATGCCGAGGATGCGCGAGGCCACCCGTTCCGGGTGAAATGGAACCAGTGCATCAACCTTTTCACCCATGCCCATGAATATGATCGGTTTGCCGGTAACCTGCCGGACCGATAACGCCGCGCCACCGCGGGCATCGCCATCGGTTTTGGTCAGGATCACGCCCGTCAACGGCAGGGCCGTGGCGAAAGCCTGCGCGGAGTTGACGGCATCCTGGCCTTGCATGCTATCGACAATGAACAGGGTATCGGATGGTTGCAGAATGTCATGCAATTGCCGGATCTCCGCCATCATGTCAGCGTCGATATGCAGGCGGCCGGCGCTGTCCACGATCAGTACATCCATGAACTGCTTGCGCGCCTGTCCGAGGGCCGCAGTCACGATATCCACCGGGGCCTGATTGGCGCTGCTGGAAAAAAATTCCAGGCCATTGGCATGAGCCAGCAACCGCAATTGCTCGATGGCGGCGGGCCGATACACATCACAACTGACGGTCATTACCTTCTTGTGATGTTGCTGCTTCAACCAATTGCCCAGTTTCGCCACCGTGGTGGTCTTACCCGCGCCCTGCAAACCCGCCATCAGGATAACCGCCGGTGGCGGCGTGTTCAGATTCAGCGTAACGTTGGCGGCGCCCATCAAGGCAATCAGTTCATCGCGCACATTCCTGATGAGCACCTGCCCTGGCGACAGGCTGGTTTTGATCTCCTCGCCCAGGGAACGCAGTCGCACATGCTCGATAAAGTCGCGCACCACCGGCAAGGCCACGTCGGCTTCCAGTAACGCCATGCGCACTTCCCGCAGGGCAGCCGCGATATTATCCTCGGTGAGTCGTGCCTGACCGCGCAACTCCCTGATGACCTGGCTTAGTCTGCCGGTCAGATTATCAAACATAGTTACCCCTATTCTGGCTAGGTTCTGGTGTAATTACTGAAATCCCGCAATCGCGCGGGTCACGGGATTTTATCAGGAAGCGGCACTTTCCGGGAGAGACTATTTATGCCAATATTACGCCATGAGTGTCATCATCTTCAGCGTCATCGCGATTTGCCTTTATCTGGCGACAGCAGCACTGCTGGGATACCGGATCTTCAAGCTGCACCTGAATACGGAAGCCATCAAAGTCCAGGTTGTCAGCATCGCCGGGATTGCCCTGCTGGCACACGCCCTGGTACTGGCTCAAAGTATCTTCAGCGCCACCGGCCTGAATCTCGGTTTCTATCATTCCCTGTCCCTGATGAGCTGGGTGGTGGCGTTACTGGTCATCCTCGTGACCATCGTCAGACCCGTGGAAAACCTGTCGCTGGTATTTTTGCCCTTGACCGCGCTGGCTCTGACGCTGGAACAATTGTTTCCCAGTCATAATGTCTTGACCGAACCCGCATCCATAGGCCTGGAGCTGCATATCCTGCTTTCCGTCACCGCCTACAGCATGCTGACCATAGCGGCCTTGCAATCGATCGCCCTGGCTCTGCAGGAGCGCCTGTTACGCAAGAAACACCCGGGGCGGGTCATGGGTATTCTGCCACCGTTACAGACGATGGAAGTACTCTTGATTCAGATACTGGCCATCGGCTTTTTCCTGCTGAGCCTGAGCCTGGCCACCGGCATGATGTTTGTTCAAAATATTTTCGCCCAGCATCTCTCGCATAAAACCGTTCTTTCCATCCTGGCCTGGTGCGTCTTCGCTGGCCTGCTTTGGGGGCGCTGGGCGAAAGGCTGGCGCGGCAAACATTTGATCCGGTGGACGCTGAGCGGTTTCTCATTACTGGTGCTGGCCTATTTCGGCACTAAAATTGTCTATGAATTCATTTTGAGTCAGGGCTGAAGAACTCAGAGACATTAATCCAGCATACCGGACAGACGCAACCCCTGGCCCAGCCTGCAGGGCAGGATAAGTCGATTAAACCTTTAATTCACGGCACTACTGCTTGATCCAGATTGCCGAACTATCGACAATAGGATCCGGCCTGAACCGAGCTAAGCAATTCTTTGGACGACATACCGCTATCCCTGCTATTCGGCATTTTGATTGTGCTGATTTTATTATCCGCTTTCTTCTCCAGCGCCGAAACCAGCATGATGACGCTGAATCGTTATCGATTACGGCACATGGCCAAAGATCTACATCGTGGCGCCATACTGGTGAGCAAGATGCTGGATCGACCGGACCGCTTGCTGGGCCTGTTACTGTTCGGCAATAACCTGGTCAATATCTTCGCTGCTTCGATTGTCACCATTATCGCCATAAAACTGTTCGGTGAAATCGGTATCCTGCCCGCGTCATTGATTCTGACGGCGGTCATCCTGATATTCGGTGAGGTGGCGCCGAAAACGCTGGCGGCTACCCATCCAGAACGCATCGCCTTACTGTTTGTATATATTCTGCTGCCGCTCTCGTATGTACTTTATCCCTTTGTCTGGTTGATAAACCAGATCGCCAATAGTCTGCTGGCGCTGCTGGGCATAAAACCGGGCGCCGAAAAGCGCAATCTCTCCCTGAGCAGCGATGAATTACGGACGGTGGTGGATGAAGCCGGTAAACTGATCCCGCGCCGGCATAAAAAGATGTTGCTGGGCATTCTGGATCTGAGCAACGCGACCGTGGAAGACATCATGGTGTCGAGAAATGATATCGTCGGTATCAATATCAATGCCACGCATGCCGATATCGTCGAGCTTATCAGTCATTGCCAGCACACCCGGCTGCCGGTCTATCGCGATAACATCGACAATATCATCGGGATATTGCACGTCCGCTATCTGCCGCGGATCCTGAAAAACCTGGATGAATTTATTCCCGAGGAACTGGCAAAGATTACCCGGGAACCCTATTTCGTGCCGCTCGGGACGCCCCTGCACACGCAATTGCTGAATTTCCAGCGCAAGAAAGGTCGCATCGGCCTGGTGGTGGACGAATACGGCGTGATCCAGGGTCTGGTGACACTGGAGGACATCCTGGAGGAAATCGTCGGCGAATTCACCACCGATCTGCAGCTCTTCGATCAGGACATCCAGCCCCAGGAAGACGGGTCCTATATCATCAAAGGTTCGGCGATGCTGCGGGATATCAACAAACAGCTCGACTGGGATCTGCCCGGCGACGGCCCCAAAACCCTGAATGGACTGATCCTGCATCGGCTGGAAGACATACCGGAAGTCGGCACCAGTCTCCGCCTAGGCGATTTTGCCCTTGAGATTACCCAGGCAGTTGATAACGCCGTGAAAACCGTGCAAATCCGGCGTTTATCCCGGGAAAATGGCACTAATCGATAGCCACTGTGCCTGATAATTGCGTGTTATCTGGTTGAATTCGAACTGGAGTTTAATCCCATCCCAGATACACATACGATTGATCGACGCACACAGCGTTTGACGCGCCGGTAACCCTGTCCAGAACCGGACAGCGCTGGTGCAGTAATCTGCTGGATATCTCTCACAAGGTCGCCCTGGTGACACAGCCGACAGGCTGGAGCGACCATAAGCGCGATAACTGGCTGCTGGATATAGAACTCGACGGCAGCAGTGATTATATCCTGTCCAGCACCTGCCCAAGTTGTGTAACAGGGATAATATCCAGACCCTCTATCCCTGACTTTGGGCAGTTTGCCTTGGGGACAATCGCCTGGGTAAAGCCATGCTTCACCGCTTCATGCAAGCGTTCCGGTCCATTCTGCACTGGCCGGATCTCGCCGGATAGTCCCACTTCACCGAAGGTCACCAGTTTGTCCGGCAACGGCCGGTTCCTGAGACTGGACAGGATCGCCATGATCACGGGCAGGTCAGCGCCGGTTTCACTGATGCGCACGCCACCGACGACATTGACGAACACATCCTGATCGTAACTCGAAACACCACCATGCCGGTGCAGGACGGCGAGCAGCATCGCCAGTCGATTTTGTTCCAGCCCGACCGTGACACGGCGCGGATTACTCAATTGTGTTGGATCAACCAGCGCCTGGACTTCCACCAGCAAGGGACGAGTGCCTTCCCGGGTCACCAGCACCACGCTGCCCGCCACCGGTTGTTCATGCCGCGAGAGAAAGATCGCGGACGGATTATTCACTTCGCGCAGTCCCTTGTCGGTCATGGCGAACACGCCGAGTTCATTGACGGCGCCATAGCGGTTCTTTACCGCCCGCACCACACGATAGCGGCTGCCGCTGTCACCCTCAAAATACAGGACCGTATCGACCATGTGTTCCAGTACCCGCGGGCCGGCGATGGCACCCTCCTTGGTGACGTGCCCGACGAGGAATACCGCCGTATTTGTCTGCTTCGCGTACCGCACCAGTTGCGCGGCACACTCCCGCACCTGGCCGACCGCACCCGGAGCCGATTGCAGAGTCTCCGTGAACACGGTCTGGATGGAATCGATTACCACGACCTGGGGATGCTGCGCGGCCAGCGCATTGATGATCCGCTCCAACTGGTTCTCCGCCAGAACGTACAGATCTTTCAGGTTCAGATCCAACCGCCGTGCCCGCTGGCTGATCTGCTCGGGGGATTCCTCACCGGAGACATACAGCGTGGTTCCCGCCCCGTTTTCAGTCAGTGAGGCCAGGGCCTGGATTAACAGGGTCGATTTGCCGATCCCCGGATCGCCGCCGATCAAGGTGACCGAGCCATGCACGACGCCGCCACCCAGCACCCGATCGAGTTCCGACATGCCGGTGCCGATTCGCGCCTGTACATCCGCCTGAATCGCATCCAGGCTGCGCACCGTTGATGGTTGTTGCTGATAGGATTTAAAGCGCGCCGATTTCGCTGCACTGACAAGTTCCGCCGGTATTTCAACCAGAGTATTCCAGGCCCGGCAATCGGGACATTGGCCGCCCCACTTGGCGACCGTGGCGCCACACTCATTACACTGGTACTGAACCTTGCCCTTAGCCATGCTTTTCGATGAAATCCAGCCGCTTGTGCACACCGCATAACAGCTCGTAAGGAATAGTCCCGGCACGTTGCGCGATCTCTTCCACCGGCAGATTCGCGCCCCAGAGTTCCACCGGGTCTCCAACCCTGGCATGACTCACCCCGCGCAGATCGACGGCGAGCATGTCCATCGAGGTATTGCCGATAATGCAGGCGCGCTGACCGTTCACGATAATCGGCGTGCCGGAACCCGCATGCCGTGGAAAACCGTCGGCATATCCGACGGCGACGATACCAATCGGCATGGCTTCCGGGCAACGCCAACTGGCGCCGTACCCGACCGCCTCACCCCCTTGCAGGGATCGCACCGAGATCAATTCCGATACCAGCGACATCACCGGACGCAAATCGTGATCGGCGGCGGTTTCATTCTGTATGGGGGAGACACCATAGAGCATCAAGCCTGGTCGCACCCAGTCCGCATGCGTGGCCGGCCAGGCCAGGATGGCCGCGGAATTAGCCAGCGAGCGTTGCGCCTCAGTCCCTGCAGTCGCGGTATTGAATATCCGTAACTGTTCCGCGGTCATGGTATTGTCGCGCTCGTTGGCGGCGGCAAAGTGTGTCATCAGCCGTGGCTGAAACGCCACGTTTTTACATTGCTGGAGTCGCTGCCAGATCATCGCCACCTCGTCCGGCGGGAAACCGAGCCGATGCATGCCACTATCGATCTTCAGCCAGACCTTGACCGGCGCGGACAGGCTGGCCTGCTCCAGCATCCGCAGTTGATATTCGTGGTGGACGGCGATATCCAGATCCAGGACCTGGATCCGGACCAGTTCCGCCGCCGAATAAGCGCCTTCCAGCAACAATATTGGCAGGGTAATACCGAGTAAGCGTAAATGTTCGGCTTCATCCAGACAGGCGACGCCGAAGGCATCCACGTCTTGCAGCGATCGAGCCACACGTTCGATGCCATGGCCGTAGGCGTCGGCCTTGACGATAGCCATCACCTTGCTCGAAGGCGCCAGGCTGCGGATACGGGACAGGTTATGCTGGAGTGCGGCTACATCGATAACGACCCTGGCAGGCCGTGTCATGCATCAAATCCCTTCATATAGGAACTTTCCCGGATGAAGTTTTCGAAGCGGGTGTATTGACCGAGGAAGGTCAGCGCTATGGTCCCAATCGGACCGTTACGTTGTTTGCTGATGATTATTTCCGCCTTGCCCTTGTCCGGCGAGTCTTCATTGTACACCTCGTCCCGGTAGATAAAGACGATCAAGTCCGCGTCCTGTTCGATTGCTCCGCTCTCGCGCAAGTCGGACATCACCGGCCGCTTGTTCGGGCGTTGTTCCAGGCTGCGATTCAACTGGGACAATGCGACCACCGGCACTTTCAGCTCCTTCGCCATCGCTTTCAGCGAGCGCGAGATCTCGGAGATTTCCGTCGCCCGGTTTTCCTTGGTACCGGGTACCGACATCAACTGCAGATAGTCGATGATAATCAGATCCAGACCGTGCTCCCGCACCAGGCGCCGGCATCTGGCCCGGATCTCCGCGGGCGTCAACGCCGGGGTATCGTCAACGAACATCTTTTTATCCTGCATCATGGAGACGGTCGCGACCAGCCGCGCCCAATCATCATCGGTCTCGATCCGGCCGGTCCGGATCTTCTGCTGGTCGATGCGCGCCAGTGAGGCCAGCATGCGCATGGCCAGTTGTTCTCCGGGCATTTCCATACTGAAGATCGCGACCGACAGACCGTTTTTAATGGCGGCATTTTCCGCGATATTGATGGCAAAGCTGGTCTTGCCCATGGACGGACGCCCGGCGACGATAATCAGATCTGACGGTTGCAAACCGGCGGTCTGCACATCGAAATCATCGAAACCGGTTTCCACCCCGGTGATGGGATTCTTCTTGCGGAACAGTTCATCGATCCGATCGAGCGCGGCGGACAGCAAGGTGTTGATCGGCTGATAATTGCGCCGGCCGCGGGTTTCCTGTTCGGCGATCTGGAATATGGCCTGTTCCGCATGGTCCAGGATCTCCTCGCTGTTCCGCCCCATCGGGTTAAATACAGTCTCGGTAATATCCGAAGTGACGCGGATGAGTTGCCGGAGGATGGAGCGCTTGCGGACAATATCGGCATAAGCGGCGATATTGCTGGCGCTGGGGGTATTTTCGGCCAGGGCGGCCAGATAAGCGAGGCCGCCGGCCTGATCCAGTTGCCGGTGGCTTTCCAGCCATTCAGCGACGGTAACAATGTCGTAGGGTTTACCCTCACCTTCCAGGGCGGTAATGGCGGAGAAAATGATCTGGTGATCCTTACGGTAAAAATCGTCGGGCTGCAACTTTCCCACGATTTTCAGCCAGGCATCCTTGTCCAGTAACAGTCCACCCAGAACAGCCTGTTCTGATTCGATCGAATGCGGCGGTATCTTCAGCGCTTTCGTCTCGACATCAGCTTTGCTTTGGGCGGTTTCTTGCATTAAATCAGTTATAAGTTATAGACCACAAGTCACAAGAAATTTAGGGGAACTCTGATCAATTCAGAGTTTCCGCGGTACATGGATGTGCCGCCATTTTCAATGGCGATTAAGCCATTGAAAATATGAGAAAAACAAAAATCACATTTTTTTGTTTTTCGTGCTCTGATATTTCATGGATGACACATCAGAGCGTCCTTAGTTTCAAATACAGGACTATAACAAAGTGAAGCTTTCCGCCTGTGGTACAGACTATCAGGCGCCGGGAGTTTCTTCCTCGGCGACGATATTCACAGTTATCGTGACTACTACATCCGCATGTAATTGCAAATCGACTTTGTGTTCACCAAGCACACGGAACGGGCCTTCCGGCAGCCTCACTTCATGCTTGTGCAGTTCATTACCGGTAGCCGTCACCGCCTCGGCGATATCGACCGTGCCAACAGAACCATATAACTTGCCTTCACTGGCGGCCCGTCTGGCGATGGTCACGGTCAGGTTAGCCATGGCTGCGGCGCGGGCGGAAGCCCGGGACTGTACATCCTGTTGCGCCTTCTCCAGTTCGACCCGCCGGGATTCAAACCTGGCGATGTTGGCATCAGTCGCCGGGATAGCCTTGCCATTTGGGATCAGATAGTTACGGCCATAACCAGGCTTCACCCGGACCTGTTGTCCCAATTCTCCCAGTTTATGGATTTTCTCCAGCAGAATGACTTCCATCTTTATACCTCACGATATTAGTTAAAATGAATCATATCACAGCGCTACTGCGGATTTGTATCACTATCCACGCGCCGCTTTTTGCTACGCACCCAGGAATCGGCCATGCCGATACAGGCTAAGAATACAATCATGTTGGGAAACAGGATCAGCAGAAAACTATACATGGCGACCAGCCATGCCGGTGATAATTCCCTGCCCCGTACCAGCCGATGTACGCTGGCCAGCCCCTGGAACAGATACATAATGACAAGCAACCATAACAGGTCGCGGACCGGCATCAACTCCGGCACATCGCCCAGCAACAAGGCGGCCACGCCGAGTACCGCCAGATATACTAAAAAACGCGGCAGAAGCAGAGCATAGAATTCCTGTCTGAAGCCGCCCGGATTAAACAACTGAGCCTGCCACCAGCGTCCGATCAGAATAACCGTAATCAGCCTGATTACCAGAAACGAAATAATCAGCGTATTAATCCAGGGAGCCATCTGGGTCAGAAACGCCCGAAAACGCTCGACATTACCCGCGTCATCACCGGTCATATTACGGTCTATAACCATGTTGAGCATTTCGTTAAACCAGGATTGCCACCAGACCGGCACATCGTCGACCAGGACGTAGATCATGATGACAAACAACGCGCCGAAGGCGCCGGCCACCATGGTCATGGCCGCCTGGGATTCGGTTTGCCGCAGCACCATGGCACAGCACCAGACCGGCACCCAGGCCAGCAGGGCGTTCATTAACACATCCGTGACCGCCACCCGCTGCAGCAATGACACAGCCAGCACCAATAGTAAGATACAACCCGCAATAACCTGGATGCCAAATTTACCTCCGCGGCGCATGACCGCGAGGGCGATTAAAACACTGCTTAGATAAAACGAAATTACCGCTGTCAGACTGACCAGGCCGATAGTATGCAGCCGGCTGCTCAACAGAAAATGGCCAAAAGGTCGCATGGTATTAATGATGTACGCGGTAAATCACCAGTGGCGGCCGTTATCGGCGCGCCGTTTGAAGGTGCTGATCATCGAATAAATCCGAAGTTATCAGAGAACATCAACCAACAGTCTACCGATCGTAAAGACCGGCTTACCACGGGTTTAATGACTGTCGCAATACGGAATCAGCGCCAGATAGCGGGCCCGCTTGATGGCCGTGGCCAGTTGCCGCTGATATCTGGCCTTGGTGCCCGATATCCGGCTGGGGACGATCTTGCCGGTTTCAGAGACGTACGCTTTCAGAGTATTGATGTCCTTGTAATCAATTTCCACTACGCCTTCGGCGGTGAATTTGCAGTATCTGCGGCGTCGGAAGTAACGTGACATAATTTTGCCTCTCGTGTCTGATTCAGCGAATTGTGGTTAAGGGGTGGCTGCCGGCTCGCTATCGTCCGCGGCTAAGTCGCCGGCATCAGATAACAGTTCCGCGGCCTCAGCACCTGCCTCTACTTCCACTTCGGCATCGATGCCGCCATCCGTATCGTCCTGATCTTGAGCAGTATCAGCCATGGCATTACGAGCCGCCTCCTGCTCCTGTTCCTCCTTGCTTCTGGCCAGCAGCGAAGGTTCGGTAATCGCCTTGTTGCGTTTGATGATCAAGTCGCGCAGGACGGCGTCATTGAAACGAAAGCCGCTGCTGAGCTGTTCCAGCGCTTCATCATTACATTCGATGTTCATCAGAACATAATGGGCCTTATGGATTTTGTTGATGGGATAAGACAGTTGCCGGCGGCCCCAGTCTTCCAGACGGTGGATGGCGCCGCCAGTCGATTCGATAACATGCCGGTATCGTTCGATCATGGCAGGTACCTGTTCGCTCTGGTCAGGATGGACCAGAAACACGATTTCATAGTGTCGCATTGTCGATTCCTCGTGGCTTAGCAGCCTCCCGCGCGACGAGGGCGGTGAGGCAAGGATCATGAAAGAGGCGCGATTCTATGTGAAAAAGGAATCTATTGCAATTGAGGTATGCAGACTGAAGGCTGAAGACTGAAGACAAAACACCTTCAGCCTAACAGCCTATAGCCTTTTTTCCCCGTTGCCGCACAGCTTCATACAGACAAACGGCTGCGGCTACTGAGACATTCAGGCTTTCCACCTGGCCATACATCGGTATGGACACCAGTTTATCGCAATGCTGGCGGGTGTTTTGCCGCAGTCCTTTTCCCTCCGCGCCCAACACCAGCGCCAGCGGCACGGTTAAATCCGTGGTGTAAAGCTCACTCTCGGCCGCTTCCGACAGGCCAAAACACCACACCCCCCGCTCCTGCAATTGCGTCAGGGCGCGGGCCAGATTGGTCACGGTAATGACCGGTGTGTGTTCCGCTGCACCGCTGGCGATCTTGCGCACCGTGGCAGTAACGCCGACCGAACGATCAGCGGGAATTATCACGGCATCCACACCAGTGGCGTTGGCAGTGCGTAGACAGGCGCCCAGATTATGCGGATCCTGGATGCCGTCCAGCACCAGCAACAAGGGTACGCTAGCGGTTAAAGCATCCAGTAAGGAGCTGAAATCATTGACGGGCACTGCCGAGGTCCGGCGTTTGATGGCAACTCCCTGATGGGCGCCCCCAGCGCTGATTTTATCCAGAGCAGCCCGGGACGCATACTGTACCGGCAGTTTGACTGCAGCCGCCATGGCCACAATAGCTGCCAGTTCCCCCGTCGCCGGTTTACCCTCCAGTAACCAGAGTTCCAGGACGTCCGCAGGCGACTTGTCGAGGGCATGGCGGACGGCATGGCTGCCATAGATGATTTCAGTTTTCCGGCTCAACGTTTTTATTCTTGTTGCTTGTAGCTAGTGGCCTTATTACTTATAGCTTAACCTGAAACCGCCTCTCACTCCTCTAACTCAAAATCGATCTTCCGATCTTCCGCATCGACCCGCACCACCTTGACCTTGAGACGGTTGGCGAGACGATAGGTACGGCCGGTCCGCTCACCCCGCAAGCGGTGGCCGACGGCATCGAAATGATAATAATCGGCCGGCAGGGAGGTTACGTGCACCAGACCCTCAATGTAGATATCATCCAGTTCCACAAACAGGCCAAAGCCAGTCACCGAACTGACAGTCCCGGTATAGACCTCGCCGATCTTGTCCCGCATGTAGAGGCACTTCAGCCGTTGCAGTACTTCACGGCTGGCTTCTTCGGCGCGCCGCTCAGTCATGGAGCAGGACTCGCCCAGGCGGTGCATGTCCTCCATGGTATAGCTGAATTCGCGTTTCTTCTTTTGCGGTCGGGATAGCGCCGGATGGGTGAAGTAAAATGTGTGTAAGCCGCAAAGGCCAGGCCAAAGTGTCCCAGATTCTGCTCGCCGTAAAAGGCCAACCGCATGCTGCGTAACAGAACCGTTTCAATCAAATGCGCATCGTCACGTTCCCTGACTCTTTCGATCAACTCGGCATAGTGTTTTGCTTCCGGTTCATCACCACCCGCCAGTTCCAGGCCGAATTCGCCGAGAAACTTCCGCACCTCGGTCAGCTTGTCGACGCTGGGCGGTTCGTGATTACGATATAGGATAGGTATCTTGCTCTCCAGCAAAAAGTCAGCGGCGGCGATATTGGCCGCCAGCATGAATTCCTCAATCAGCCGATGCGCGTCATTCCTGAATAAGGGATATATCCGGATGATATTCCCGAGTTCATCAAACAGTAGTTTCGATTCCGTCGCATTAAAATCCAGCAGGCCCAGTTTCCGGCGCCGCGCATGCATGAGCAGGTACAATTCATACAGATCGTGAAAGTGACTGACCAGGTCCTGGTACTGTTTCTGCAACAGTTTATCCTTGTCAACGACGATCCCGGCGATCTCGGTATAGGTCATGCGCGCGGCGGAACGGATGATGCCTTGCGTGAATCGGTGCTGCTTGACCTTGCCTTTCTTATTGATGGTCAGTTCACAGACCAGCACCAGTCGATCGACGGCCGGTTTCAGTGAACACAATTCATTGGACAGAACTTCCGGCAGCATCGGCACCACCCGCTGCGGGAAATAAACCGAAGTACCCCGCGCTTCCGCCTCCTGATCCAGCGCGGTATGTGTTTTTACATAATGGGATACATCCGCTATGGCCACCAGCAGACGCCAGCCGTCCTCCGTTTTCCCGCAATACACGGCATCATCAAAATCCCGTGCGTCCTCGCCGTCGATGGTCACGAACGGCAGATCGCGATAATCCTCCCGGCCCTTGCCATCGATCCGGGCTTCTGGATCGAGACTGGTAATTTCGGCGTTGACACTATCCGGCCAGTCATGGGGTAAATCGTAGGCACGCACGGCGATATCGGCGACCAGATTGGTTTCATTGTCTTCAATCAGGATTTCGACGATCTTGCCGACCGGCTGGGTGTGTTTATCCGGTTGCCGGGTGATCTCGACGACCACGAACTGTCCGGATTTGGCCTTGCCCTGACCCTCTTTGGGAACGAAGATATCCTGATGGATGCGTTTGTTGTCCGGCACCACATAACCGAAATGGTGTTCCTGGAAATAGCGGCCGACGATCCGGGTATGGGCCCGGTCCAGGACTTCCACCAGGGCTGCCGTAATCCTGCCCCGCTTGTCCTGTCCCGCCGGCCTGACAATGGCACGGTCGCCATGCAGGAGCGAACGCATTTCGCGGGCCGGCAGAAAAATATCCTCAGCACCACTATCCGGCCTTAAAAAGCCAAAACCCTCATGGTGACCGATGACACGCCCGGCAATTAAATCCATTTTATCAATCAGACCATAACCATCGCGACGGTTTTTGATGATTTCGCCGTCCCGCAACATGGCCTTGAGCCGCTTGTCCAGCGCCGCCTGCCCGTCGGCGGTCTCGACCCGCAGGGCCTCGGCTATATGTTTCAGGTTGCGGGGCGCCTTGCAATTCTGCAAATATGACTTGATCTCGTTCCGTTCCGGAATACTGATCTGGTAGTCAGGTCGTTGATGCGATGATTTTCTTTTTCTCGACATTTAATATGTTTGACAATAAATGAGTGCCTAGGTAAAGTCCGCGCTGCTTGGGCCGAGGTGGCGGAATTGGCAGACGCGCTAGTTTCAGGTGCTAGTGGGGGCGACCCCGTGGAGGTTCAAGTCCTCTCCTCGGCACCA
>JACVQI010000205.1 GCA_015661095.1 Gammaproteobacteria bacterium | reverse complement strand
TTAGCTTTCCAGCGAACGCGTTAAAGCGGCGCGCCAATGAAGGCAACGTTGGGTCTCTTGACCGGCATGAATGCGCAACTTACGGTACTTGGAATCTTGGTTGAATCCATATCGGCCCGCAGCTTGCAAGCGTGCGAGGAGGCGACGGAACTCGTATGTGCAGAGATCGGATCCGATGGCAAAGAGCATCTACTTACCCCTGCGGCTGCCGAGGCGTGGCGCAGGCTCAGGTCAACAGCAACCGCTGAAGGCATCACGTTATTCATCGTCTCTGCCTTTCGCAGCATTGATCGGCAGGTTGAGATTATAAGACAAAAGCTCGACACCGGAGTTGCGGTTAAGGATATTCTAACCGTATGTGCGCCACCTGGCTTCAGTGAGCACCACACCGGCCGCGCAGTCGACCTTTCAACTCCTGGTAGTCAAGCACTTGAAGTGGAGTTTGAACAAACGACCGCGTATGCCTGGCTCACAAGGCGAGCCGGGGAATTCGGCTGCCGTCTCTCATATCCCGTGGGTAATCCGTATGGTTATCAATATGAACCCTGGCACTGGTGTTTCCATGACACCCAAACTGGCAGTGCAGCGGATACGCGGGGAATCCAACGCCATGTATAGGCCATCGTCAGCGCGTCATGGGTTTCTAAGTCGGGCGTCGAGATAACAATACAGATCCGGCCCTATAGACCTGATGACGAGAACGACGTTGTCGCACTCTGGGAACGCTGCGGCCTTGTTGTTCCTTGGAATGATCCACGAAAGGATATTGCGCGGAAGTTGAAGATCGACACCGAACTGTTTCTGGTAGGCGTTATTGAGGGGAAGATTGTCGCATCAGCCATGGGTGGTTACGATGGTCACCGTGGCTGGGTAAACTATCTGGCTGTCGATCCAGGATTTCGGCGTCAGGGGTTAGGAGCCGCGGTTATGGTTGAGATTGAGAGTTCACTTCGTAAGCGAGGTTGTGCGAAGATCAACCTCCAAATTCGTAGTTCCAACGAAGCTGCGACCGGGTTCTACAAAGCGCTGGGGTACTCTCTGGACGATGTGATCAGTATGGGGAAGCGGTTAGAGCATGATAACTAATTCGATGCACAACCAATGTCTACACTGATACATCGGCTGGTTGAAGACTGTCGAGCCGGGAGGTTCCCAAGGACGATCGCCAGGATCCAGTCCGGCTGGGTGGTGCTGGGGGAGGTGCAATTCCTGCGCGGTTATGCCCTGATACTGCCGGATCCGGTCGTCCCCAATCTTAATGCGTTAAGCCATGCCGATCGCAAAACCCTGTTGTTCGAGATGACCGTGGTCGGGGATGGTTTGCTGGAACTGACCGGGGCGGTGCGGATCAACTACGAGATCCTCGGCAATCTGGAACCGGCTCTGCATGTGCATATCTTCCCCAGGTTCAGTGACGAACCGGAGGCTTTGCGGTCGCGCCCGGTGTGGTTCTACGACTGGGATCAGGCGCCGGTGTTCAATCTTGCCCGGGACCAGCCGCTGATGGAAGGCCTGCGTGCCTATTTGCAGCGGCTCGGAATTGTTAGCAGTTAAGACATTGTTATTAATTCAACATGTCAGGTTTCGCTGCGCTCAACCTGACCTACGGAATCTAGTACACCAACTAATTTTCTACCCCCTCACCCTTACCCTCTCCCCGCTGATGCGGTGGAGAGGGGATTATTTTGCAAGATACCTGTGTACTAACTCACAAGTATCTTGATCAAAAACTGATTGCGTCAGGTAAAATATAAAACATGCAAACCATCGCCATCAAACCCGGTCGCGAGAAATCGATACTGAGACGGCATCCCTGGCTGTTCTCCGGCGCTCTGCGCGAACCCGACACCGCTATCAAGTCTGGCGCCACCGTCAGGATCGCCGATGCCGCCGGCAAGGCCCTGGCGCTGGGCGCCTGGTCGCCGCAGTCGCAGATCCGCGTCCGTCTCTGGAGCGTTGATCCGCGCGAGCCTATCGATGGTGGGTTTTTCGGCCGGCGCATCAAGGCAGCCCGGGAACTGCGGCAACTGATCATTACTGAACCTACGGATGTGTACCGCCTGGTAAATGCGGAATCCGATGGTTTGCCCGGGGTGATCGTCGATAAATACGCTGACTTTCTCGTGGTGCAGTTGTTGTCAGCCGGAGCCGAGTTCTGGAAGGATGAGATCGTCCGGCAGTTGCAGGAACAGTTGTCACCGCTGGGGATCTACGAACGCTCGGATGTGGATGTCAGGGAGAAAGAGGGACTGCAAAAGTCATCGGGACTGCTGGCTGGTGTGGAACCGCCGGAGCTTGAATCAGGATGGAATTCAACTGTTGGCCGATGTTCGGCATGGCCACAAAACCGGTCTGTATCTGGACCAAAGCCTGAACACCCGCCTGATCGCCGGTTTCGCGCGCGGACGGGAGGTGTTGAATTGTTTTGCCTACACCGGCGCCTTTACTCTGGCAGCGTTGCAGGGCGGTGCCGTCAAGGTGGCCAATCTGGAATCCTCAGATGCAGTCCTGGCTTTACTGGAGAAAAACCGGGAACTGAACCAGTTGCCGGCAGAGCGTATGGAAAATATCCGCGGTGATGCGTTTGAAGTTTTACGACAATTCCGCGATAGTCGCCGCTCATTCGATATGGTGATACTCGACCCGCCAAAGTTCGTCACTAACGCGCAACAGGTGGAGCGCGGCAGCCGCGGTTACAAGGACATCAATCTGCTGGCCTGCAAACTGTTGCGCCCCGGCGGGATACTGGCGACCTTCTCCTGCTCGGGTCATGTCTCGGCCGACTTGTTTCAAAAGATTGTCGCTGATGCCGCGCTGGACGCGGGCCGCGATAGCCGGGTCCTGCACTTTCTGGCCCAGGGACCGGATCATCCGGTCGGGTTGAATTTCCCGGAGGGGCGTTATCTCAAAGGACTTATTTGTTCGGTGATATGATTTCCGTATTACGGTAGGTCGGCTTGAGCGTAGCGAAAGCCGACATCAGAGACTTCCGTGTCAGGTTTGATGGACAGGAGTCCGAATGTCGCGGGCGCAGGGATGCGCTGGAGCGACCGCTGTGCTCTACCTGACCTACGGAGCTTTCTGGCTCAGGGACCGGACCGTAATGCGCTGCCAGACAACAGGAAAAGGATGATAAAAAATTACACTCCAGATATGCTTACACCATCAAAATAAAAATCAGCACGGGGCGACTATGACTGATAAAAACTTACCGGTGACACTTACCCGCCGTACCCTGTTGACGCGTTCCGCGTTGGGCCGGGTCCGCAGTCTGGTTGACGATGACGTCTATGTATTTCGCGGCACAGATGCACGCTATAATAATTCAAACAAAATTATTCAGTGTTAGGATCAAACAGAGGACATAATAATGTTAAAAACTACCTTTAAATTGATTTTGTCTTTTGGTCTCCTTACCTGTTCAATCGCTACTCAAAATGTCATTGCCGGTGGCGAAGCGGGTCCGATCCGCTTAAAAGATCAGGGGCATTTTTATGTCGGCATCCGCCAATTTGAGATTCCCGCCAATCCTAATGCTGGTCGCTTCGGCGCTGCTGGTGTTGGAGTTTATGGACAAATGTATGTGGGTTATCAACTGCCGGAAAAACGCACACAAAAATATCCTTTAATTTTGGTGCATGGCGGTGGTGGACAGACAACCGACTGGATGGGCACGCCGGATGGTCGCGATGGTTGGCTTGATTATTTTCTTGCAGCCGGTTTTGATGTGTATTTTGTCGATCGTCCTGCTCACGGCCGCTCCCCCAGCAACACCAGGTACGGCGAGTTAGCCGATCCGCCTTCCTCGGGGTTTATTGGCTTTTTGGCGAAAAGCGATAAATACCCCGGCAAGGGCGATCCGAGAGATCCCATGACATTAGCCCAGTTAGCCAGTTCCAATCCAGGTCCCACTGTCGACAATGACATGCTGAAAGAAAACTTTGCGGAATTGCTGGATAAGGTGGGGCCGGCCATTGTGTTGACGCAAAGTGCCGGCGGCCCTTCCGGATGGATGTCGATTGACGCCAAACCTGAATTAGTGAAAGCCGTTGTTGCTATTGAAGCTGGCGGTGGTTTCGAGCGATTGCCTTTGACCTGGGAGCCGGCACTAAAAGAAGGTGAAAGCATTCAGACTGTAGCGGTTGGTCCGAAAAGTGAAGGATTGGCCGTGTGCAACATGCAACCGGAAAACAATGTGCGCATACTGCCCAATTTCAAAGGCATTCCCATTTTAGGCATCGTCTCACCACAAAGCCCTATGTTCACTCCCAGTTATCACTGCACCATCGATTTTATTAATCAAGCCGGTGGCAACGCCACGTTGTTGCGTCTAAAAGAAGATGCCGGCATTGATGGCGAAGGCCACTTAATGCAAGGGTCTTACAACAACGGCAAAATCGTACAATTGATGATTGAATGGATGAAGAAAATTGAGTAACGAATTATCGATGGCGGAAAATAAAGTTGCGTTGGTGACCGGTGTCGCGCGGCTTATCGGTGCGGTTGTGATCGCCGGGGCCTTGTGTCAAGGATTCATCTTCCGGGGTAACGTATGAAAGCCAGATGGTTCACCTATGAGAACGGTTTGCTGCTGTTGCTGGCATTCACCTTCGGCGTCGCCTTTTTCGATCGTAATGCCATCAACTACCTGATGCCGTTTATTATTGACGAGCTGAAACTGAGTAATTTCCAGATAGGTATGATAGGTTCCGGCATGGCGGTCACCTGGGCGCTTGCGGCATACCTGATCGGCGCCTGGTCCGACAGGACGGGTGTACGCAAACCATTCCTGCTGGTGACTGTAGTGGTGTTTTCATTCTGCTCGGTTATTTCCGGTCTGGCTGGAGTCTTTTTAGTATTGTTTATGGCACGGTTCATCATGGGCATGGCTGAAGGTCCGATACTGCCGGTCAGTCTGGCGATCATGAATACTGAGTCCACGCCCAGCCGGCGTGGTGTTAATGCAGGCATCCTGCAGACTTTCTTCGGTTCTTTATTGGGCTCCACTGTGGCGCCTCTGCTCGTCGTCTATCTTGCCGAACGATACGGCTGGCGGGTCACTTTTTACCTGGCAGGCGCCCCGGGCTTAATCTGTGCACTACTGATCTGGAAGTTTGTGCGTGAACCAGTCGTAAAGGTGGCGCAACAGATGGAACACAAGTCCCAGGGATTCAACCCGATTAAAATGCTTTCCATTCATAATGTGCTTCTATGTTCGTTAATCAGCTGCTGCATGGTCGCCTGGTATTTACTGGTAGTAATCTTTGCGCCACTGATATTTACAGAGTTAAGAGGGTATTCAGTGACACAGATGAGCCGCTTGATGGCAGTAACCGGTATATGTACTGTGATAGGAGGATTCCTGTTACCCGGAATCTCGGACCGGATTGGTCGTAAACCGGTAATGGTCATATTCTGTTTTGTGAGCATACTTGCGCCACTGGCCGCGCTGTATTTCACTGGCCCACTCTGGATCCTGGGACTGCTGTTTTTTATCGGGTGGAGTGGTTCAGCAACCTTTCCATTATTTATGGGAGTAATCCCCAGTGAATCGGTTTCACCCGGACTTATTGCCACAGCAATGGGCCTGGTTGTATGTTTTGGTGAACTTACCGGTGGTGCCCTGGCTCCCATTTTATCCGGTTTTGCGGCAGACCAGACCAGCCTGGCCGCGCCGGCACTGATAGCGGCCGGTTGTGCGCTGGTTGCCGGTATCCTGAGTATGTTTCTGATTGAAACCGCGCCGTCCAGAACGCGTGAAAATATTGCACAGCCTAAAGTTGAGATATCCAGGGCGGCGTAATGATTGTTAAAGGTAATAGTTCTCTGCTCTTCAGATGGCTGCTGTTGTCGGGGTTGGTCTTATGTGCCGCCGGGGCTTATGCACACGGTATAGCGCGTTCCGATCAGGCCTTTGTCCAGAGCAACGCCGGTATGCAACTGATCCCGTTTATCTATCTGGGCGCGAAACACATGGTCACGGGTTATGACCATCTGCTGTTTCTGGCCGGGGTCATATTTTTTCTCTACCGTCTCCGCGATGTCGCCATCTACGTCACCCTGTTTGCCATCGGTCACAGTACCACCTTGTTGACGGGTGTCCTCGGTGGAATTTACGCCAACCCCTATATCGTCGATGCCATTATCGGTCTATCGGTGGTGTACAAGGCTTTTGATAATATCGACGGCTTCCAGCATGTCTTTGGTTTCAGGCCCAATGCGAAGGCGGCCGTTTTGTTTTTTGGATTTTTCCACGGCTTTGGTTTGTCGACCAAGTTACAGCAATTCGCCATCTCGGCGGATGGCCTGGTGGCCAATATGCTGGCTTTTAATGTCG
>JACVQI010000037.1 GCA_015661095.1 Gammaproteobacteria bacterium | reverse complement strand
CCGACCTTCTATCGGTTCACGTTCCGCCGGAACGGGCAATACATCGGAAAGTCTTACTTCAGTCAGATGGTTCGCTATTACTGACCGGGTACGGGCGAACCAGAAATTGGAGAGTGCCGTCAACACCGCGCCCTTGCCAGGGATGGGATCCGGCAGAATAACATCGAAAGCGGAGAGGCGATCGGTGGTAACGATCAGCATATGATCATTGTCAACATTATAGATATCCCGGACCTTACCGCTGTTGATCAGTTGCAAGCTGCTGATGGCCGATTTATAGAGTGCGGTTTGTACCATTGGTCATTGCTCCCCACTTTGAATTTTGCCCCTGGTATCGCGCAAGCTGACGATGCGGTTAAAGACCGACCGCTCTGGCGACCAGTCGTGGCGGTCAGCACAGAAATAACCGAGCCGTTCAAACTGAAAACACTCTTCGGGCCGTGCCTCCCGCAAGCCGGGTTCAACGATGCAGTCCGGCAAGATTTGTTCGGAATCCGGATTCAAATACTGCTCCCAATCGTCGCCGCCCTTGTCCGGATTGGGCACAGTGAACAACCGGTCATACAGCCGTACTTCGGCATTGACGCCGTGCCGCGCCGAGACCCAGTGGATGGTGCCCTTCACCTTGCGGCCGTCCGGGGCATCGCCACCCCGGGTCTGCGGGTCATAGGTGCAGCGCAGTTCCACGATCTCATTATTACTGTCCCGGACCACTTCCCGGCAGGTGATGAAATAGGCATACCGCAGGCGCACTTCGCGGCCCGGCGCCAGCCGGAAGTATTTTTTCGGCGGGTCTGCCATGAAATCCTCGCGTTCGATATAGATCTCCCGGCAGAACGGGAGCAAGCGTGAACCCATAGCCGGATCCTGCGGATGGTTCTGCGCCGGCAACTGCTCAACCTGATCGGCCGGATAATTTTCGATCACGACCTTCAATGGTTTCAGCACTGCCATGACCCGCGGCGTCCGTTTGTCCAGATCCTCCCGCAGACAATTTTCCAGCACCGCCATATCGATGCGGGTATCGTTCTTGGTCACGCCCAGCCGTTCGCAAAAATTGCGCAAGGCCTCTGGTGTATATCCGCGCCGGCGCATGCCGCGGATGGTCGGCATGCGCGGATCATCCCAGCCGCGCACATGGCCTTGCTTCACGAGCTGGATCAATTTGCGCTTGCTCAGAATGGTGTAATCCAACAGCAGTTTGGCGAATTCATACTGATGGGGCCGCGACGGCGTATGCAGTTGTTCGATTACCCAGTCATACAAGGCGCGGTTATCCTGGAATTCCAGCGTGCAGATCGAATGCGTGATGTGTTCAATCGCATCGGACAGACAATGGGTAAAATCATACATAGGATAGATGTTCCAGCTATCCCCGGTGCGGTGATGGGCGGTGTGTTTGATGCGGTAGATGACCGGATCGCGCAGGATGAGATTGGGCGCGGCCATGTCGATTTTCGCGCGCACGGTATAGGTACCCTCCGCGAACTCGCCGGCCCGCATGCGCGCAAACAGGTCGAGGTTTTCGGCGATGGGACGGTTGCGGTTGGGACTCTCCCGGCCGGGTTCAGTCAGCGTGCCCCGGTATTCACGCATCTGGTCGAAACTCAAATCGTCGACATAGGCCTGGCCCTGCTTGATCAGATCGACAGCATAGCCGTATATCTGCTCGAAGTAATCCGAGGCGTAGTATTCACGCTCCTGCCAGTCAAATCCCAGCCAGCGAATGTCTTCCTTGATGGCATTGACGTATTCCACCTCTTCCTTTTCGGGATTGGTGTCGTCAAACCGCAGGTTGCATTTACCGCTGTACTCCTCGGCCAGACCGAAATTCAGGCAGATGGATTTGGTGTGGCCGATATGCAGATACCCATTGGGCTCCGGCGGGAAACGGGTATGCACCCGCCCCTCGTTGCGATGCTGTGCCAGATCGGCGTCGATGATACGGCGGATAAAATCCGTCGGGTTTCGATCATCACTTTCTGTCATACCGGCAATCCTGGCAAATAATTTGGCGGCGCATGTGGCAATTCAATAGCGATCTTGAAAAATACAGAATAGATAAATAAGGCCGGTTAACCTAGGCCCTGGCTACAGCCGGCAAATCACCCGTCAACCCCATGGCCCGGCGCATGATGAAATGTTTTATATATGTATTTTGATCCACGAGATTCAGGCCCATATTGCGTAACAGCGGTACCGGCGTCATCTGGTTCTCAAACAGATATTTAAACCCTTCGAACACCAGCATCATGAAACGGTTTTCACCCTTGCGCCAGCGTTCGTAACGCCTGAGCACGCGCATCTTACCAAGATCCCGGTTTTTTTTCCTGGCCTGCAGTAACACCTCGGCCAGGCAGGCAGCATCCAGCAAGCCGAGATTGGCCCCCTGTCCGGCCAGTGGATGCACACTATGCGCGGCATCTCCCGCCAGGACGATACGCTCCTTGCAATAGCGCTTGGCCTGCGCGCGTTGCAGGGAAAATCCGGCCCGCTGGCCACTCGTGATGATGGCGCCCAGAGTATTGGCAAAGGCAGACTTCAACGTGAGCTCAAATTGTCCGGCATCCATGGTCAGTAATTGGTCGGCATGATCCGGATCGGTCGACCAGACGGTCCCACACTGGTACGGGTCCGCCATCGGCAAAAAAGCCAATGGCCCGCTGCGCAGAAACCTCTGCCTGGCGGTATCGTCATGCGGTAACTCAGTTTTAACAATACAGGCGATGGCGGTTTGCTGATAATCATGCACAGCATGACCGATGCCGGCCAGTTCCCGAGTGCCGGAATGGGCGCCATCCGCAGCCACCAGCAGTTGCGCCCGGAGCTGGCCATCCGCCAGTTCGACCGTCACGGCATCGTCGTGCGAGTGAATAGCGACGGGTTTGGCGCCGGTACGACAGGTTACCGCCGGGATGAATTCCAAAATCTGGTTCAGAGTGGTCTGCAAGACCTCCTGTTCAACTATGTAACCCAAACATGCTGCGCACAAATCCTCACAATCAAAATGGATTTCGCCCTTGCCGTTTTCATCCCAGACATGCATATGCCGGAATCGGCCGATACGTTCGCCCGGTAGTCTTGGCCAGACATTGAGGGATTGCAGTATCTGCCGGGATGCCTGGGTCAAGGCCAGGGTTCTGGGATCGGGTATGGGTCCGAGTGGCTGGCTGCGGTCGTCCGCAGCCAGGATTATGCATTCGATGCCCTGCTGACCCAGCAAGCCAGCCAGGCTGGCACCAACCAGGCCGCCACCGACTATTATGACTTCTGCATCCAATCCCGGCATCTAATCCCAACTGCCACTGACCATTGCCGGTTGCCGTCCGCTGATCCCCAGCGCCTGACGGATTAATTCCCGTTTAAGATAAGGGATTAGGTCAGTTATGAGCATAGCGGTGTTACGCAACATGACTTTCGAACATTGCTGGTTATAAAACAACTTCGTTAACCGATCGGAAAACTGTGTGACCCGCTGTTGATCCGGCTGCCGTGAAGCCAGATATCCAGCCAGCACTTCTGGCGCGCCAATATCAGCATCACGATGGCTTGCCAGCAACAAATGCTCCGCCAGGGCCGCGACATCGCGTAAACAGAGATTGAAACCCTGGGCGCCGTTCGGGTGGATGGTGTGCGCGGAGTTACCCAGCAACACAATGCGGCTCAGCACCTGCTGCCGGGACAGAACCAATCGCAACGGATATATTTTCAACGCACCCATATCACTGAAACGGCCCAGGCGACGGCCGAAGCGCTGCCAGAGTAGATCCAGGAAAGCGCTCTGTTCCAGATGCAGATAGGTCTCGGCGGCAGCCGTCGGCACGGTATACACCAGCACTCCGCGTTGTGCATTCAAGGGTAACACGGCGATGGGGCCAGTCTCGGTGAAACGCTCATAAGCGGTATTGGTGTGTGGACGGCCCAGTGTCACATTTGTGACAATTGCCGTCTGCTGGTAATCCTTCACGAATGTTTCTATGCCGAGTTGCCGGCGCAGGTTTGAATCCGCGCCGTCAGCGATCACCAGCAACCGGCCGCTGAGCTTGCCGGCACGGGCTTCACCAGACGTCGTGACGGTGACCGCATCATGGGCAACACTGATATCCCCGACTTGCGCTGGACAGATAACATCGACCATGCCGGCTTGTGACAGTTTTTGCAGCAAGGCCTGGCCCAGATCCCTGGCAATCACGACATGTCCCAGGGCATCAACCTGCAAATCCTCGGCACGCAATCTGACGCAGCCAAAGTGACCGCGGTCGCTGACATGGATGCGCCGGATCGCCGTGGCATTGGGCGCAACCTGCAGCCACAATTCCAGCTTTTGCAGGATGCGCCGCGATGACATCGATAACGCCAGGCCCCGGTCATCATAACTTGGCTGGGCGTCAGCCTTGCGTGGGACGCTTTCAATCAGGGCGATACGCAGGTTCTCATGCAGGAGCGCACAGGCGAGACTTGCGCCAACCATGCCGCCACCGGCGATAATCAGGTCGTAATCATGATGAGTCACGCAATTCTCTCGTTTTATAAAACGCCGGTCGGTCAGTGCAGTGCGCCTGCCGGTTTATGCCGCCATTATTGTCTGTATCGCATCCGCATCTTTGGGCAGATCCATGCTGAGCACATCATGGCCGTCCCGGGTCACCAGCACATCATCCTCGATGCGCACGCCGATATTCCACCATTTTCTGGCCAGATCCCGGGCCGCGGGAAAGTACAAACCCGGCTCGACTGTCATCACCATGCCCGGTTCCAGCAGGCGCCATTCGCCTTCCACCTTGTATTCACCGACATCATGCACATCCATGCCCAGCCAGTGACCGGTACGATGCATGTAGTACCGGCTGTAGGTATGGTCTTTGATGAGTTGTTGCTTGCGGCCTTTCAGGATCCCCAGTTCCAGCAGACCTTCGGTCAGGGTATCGATGGCCGCATCGTGCGGATCATTCCAATGATTACCGGGCTTTACCTGCTTAATCGCCGCCAGTTGCGCGGTTAGCACGATATCGTAAACCGCTCGTTGCTCACGCGTGAATTCACCATTGACCGGGAAGGTGCGGGTGATATCGCTGGCATAGCCATCATATTCGGCTCCGGCATCGATGAGCAGGACATCGCCATCCATTAATTCTTCCCGGTTTTCCGTGTAGTGCAGTATGCAGCTGTTTTCGCCCCCGCCGACTATGGGCGGATAGGCCGGGGAACGGGCACCCAGACGCATGAATTCATGCAACAGTTCGGCCTCGATCTGGTATTCCTTCAGGCCGGGCCGGCAAACCTGCATGGCGCGCTGGTGCGCCTGCGACGAGATCCTGGCCGCCTGGCTGATGGCCTTGACTTCCTGCCGGCTTTTATACAGTCGCATGTCATGCAGTATATGATTCAGGGAAATAAATTCTTCCGGGGCATTGACGCCGGTCCGGACCTTGTCGCGCACCTGCTTGACCCAACCCACGACCCGGTGATCGAAGGACTGGTCATTACCCAGTGTGTAATAGATCATCTCGCGATCCTCGAGCAGTCCCGGCAGGATTTCATCCAGATCCTCGATGGGAAAGGCATCGTCGGCATGATAAAGCTCAACTGCGCCTTCGAGCCCCGCCCGGCGGCCATGCCAGGTTTCCATTTTCTGATCCCGTTCCCGGCAGAATAAAATATATTCACCGCTAGGCCGGCCGGGTATCAACATCGCCACGGCTTCCGGCTCCGGATAACCGGTCAGGTAATAAAAATCGCTGTCCGGCCGGAACGGAAACGTCACATCGCGGTTGCGGATCTGGACACTGGCGGTCGGAATAATCGCGACACTTTCATCACCCATCATATCCATGAGCCGTTTGCGCCGGCGCGGAAACTCTTTTGCATCCATCAGTGAATCACCTCGGATTTGTCAAGCATATCGGTACCACCTGCGAAATCAGTGTAAATGATTATCGCGCCCATACGCACATACTCTATTAATTCAAGCAGTGCTTGTTCATCCTCATCATTGCCTTCTTCCTCGATGTCAACCCGGCAGATTTTGGCGAAATCCTCGAGAATTTCGCGGCACTCTTCCGTCAGTGTCAATGCCTGCTCGCCAGCGCCGAGACCATAACCATTCAGGAAGCCGTGACACCAGTCGGCCAGGGCATCGACGCGCTCCATGAACGATTTGTCATCAGCGGGCAGCAACAGCTGAAAATCGAAATCACTGGATTGAATATTGTAGATAATATCATCCAGCAACACGGTTATATCCCGGTAACAATCGTGTACCACTTCGGTATCACCTGTTTGTGCATCGATAAACTCCTGCCACAATTCCTCATGCGGATAACCGGATACACAAATCTGGCCGCACAGAAACCCGTGGCATTCGGCCGCGCAGATCTCAGCCTCGACATTCGTAAGAAGTTCATTTAATTCAAAATAACTCAACATAAACTAGCATCTCACTGCTCGTGCTGATTATCTCCGGGATAACATTAACCATATGCAACCAGGTTAAAACGACCCAGGAGGCACCCCGGACGGCTTTCCCGGCGGGCTTTGCTACCTGATTAATTTATGATACTTGACCTTAAATAAGCGTTAAAATGTGTACTCTGAATGGTTGACCGCTGTGCGACTCCGCTCTATATTGATAGTTAATGATACTAAAGCTTTTATACATTGCATAACACTGCTGAACGACGATTGATATGACTGCAGACAAAACTGAAAATATGGATTTGGTCAAACTGGAGGCCCGGGTTGATGAATTGATACGCACCGTCGATCAGTTACAACATGAAAATTCAGCCCTCAGGAACCAACAGGGCAACCTCGTTAACGAACGGGCCGCCCTGATTGAAAAAACTGAACAAGCCAGAACTAGAATCGAATCCATGATTTCACGACTGCGCGCCATGGAAACCCGTACATGAGCCAGGAGTCCAGACCCACCAGTATCACCATACTGGACAAGGATTATCTGATTTCCTGTAATGACGACGAACGCGAGCAATTATATAACGCAGCGAAGTATCTGAACAATAAATTGCATGAGCTGAAGAATAGCGGTAAGGTTATTGGCGCGGAACGTATCGCCGTCATGACGGCGCTGAATATTACCAGTGAATACCTTGCTTACAAGCAGGAAAATAGCGGTTATACTCATAGAGTAGATGCAGCGATCAAACGCATGCAAAGTAAAATCAGTAGTGCGCTGGGCAAGAATGACAGCCTGGAGCATTACCTTACGGATTAATATCAGATAGATACCAGAGATATCTGATTAAGGTTCGGTATCTTCTGTGGTGTTCGTGTTCAGACTGGCATAAACTTGAGCCTATCTTTTTTTGCCGGGAACTAAACCGCAATGTTGTTGTGCAAGCCCACTCGATGGGAAGCCTGAGATGTTGCCTGCTGTTCCCACTTGAACCATTGGTTCAAGTTACAAGTCTGTAACGGCACCACGGTTGATACCGTCAATATCAAACCGGTTACTGAAGAATCAAGCGATGATTTTCTTTATAACCGCTGGAGATTCATCTACCTGACTCCCTGGCCAACAAACTCAACGATGGATCAAAATACCAAAAAACAACAGGTTGCCGCAGCGGCCCTGGCCTATATCAAGGATGATATGATTATCGGCGTAGGCACCGGCAGCACGGTTAATTACTTCATTGAACAACTGGCGCAGATCAAACACAGGATTGAAGCCGCCGTCGCCAGTTCCGAAGCCACCGCGGCATTACTCAAGAAATTTCACATCCCGACTATCAGCCTGAACAGTGTCAACGAATTACAGGTTTATATTGACGGCGCCGATGAAGCCACTAAATATCTGCATTTAATCAAGGGTGGCGGCGGGGCCCTGACCAGGGAGAAGATCATCGCGGCAGCCAGTGCGAAATTCGTCTGCATTATCGATGACTCAAAGCTGGTTAATGTCCTGGGGCAATTTCCCCTGCCCGTCGAGGTCATTCCCATGGCGCAAAGCTATGTGGCACGCAAACTGGTGAGTCTGGGCGGACAACCCCTGCTGCGACAAGGAGTTACAACTGATAACGGCAATATCATCCTGGACATTCATCATCTGTCGATCCACCAGCCGGCCGAACTGGAAGCGGAGATTAACCAGATTACCGGCGTGGTAACCAATGGCTTGTTCGCCAGGCGCCCGGCTGATGTGTTGTTAATCAGCGACGGACAATCGGTCAAAACCATCACCTGAGGCAGAGAATCAACCCCTGATGTCTCATAGATTTTTGATAACTTCTTGAAACGACGGTAACAACAATATCAACTACAATTATTGTCATGAAACTTGCTTAGCCAGTATGAAACTAGAGAGTATAAACTCCGATAACCGATTTTTTCGTACTAAGAGGAACCCATAAAGATGGTCTTTTATATCGTCTATCTATTTTCAATCATTATCCTGATATTACACTTCACCGGCTGGCTGATGCGCCGCAACATGGATTGGATGGTCATGCTGGCCGCAGCGGCCTTGTTCTCGGTCAACATTCTGGATTACATGAAAATAATCTGAAACACTGGTGATCGGCCTTTTACAGAGAGTAAGCCAGGCCAGTGTTGAAGTTGATGCACAGATCATCGCAACCATCGATACCGGCCTGCTGGTATTGATAGGCGTGGAAAAGGCTGATACTCAAGCCCAGGCCAACCGTTTGCTGGAACGGCTGCTGGGTTACCGGGTATTTCCCGATGCGGCCGGCAGGATGAACCTTAGCCTGACCGATATCCAGGGCGGCCTGCTCCTGGTTCCGCAATTCACCCTGCCGGCGGATACCGACAAGGGCAGGCGCCCCAGTTTCAGTTCTGCTGCTTCGCCAGAGTTGGGCCAAGCGTTATTTCATCACTTACTGGAACAGGCCAGGGCAGCGCATGCAATTGTAGCGGCAGGGAGGTTCGGGGCGGATATGCAAGTACACCTGATCAACGATGGTCCCGTGACATTCTGGCTGCAGACCTAAGTTTCAGATCCACTCTGTACCCTGTTCCAATTAATCTGTTCAGACAGCGGGAATAATCAGACCGATAGCCAGTCCCGAGGTTGCAGGAATTTCTCGTACAACTTTGCTTCCGCACTGCCTGACTCAGGCTGCCAATCGTACTGCCAGCGGACCAGCGGCGGCAGGGACATCAGGATGGATTCGGTACGACCGCCGGACTGCAAACCAAACAGGGTGCCGCGGTCATAAACCAGGTTAAATTCCACATAACGGCCGCGCCGGTAAAGTTGAAACTGACGCTCGCGATCCGTATAAGGCAGATCCTTACGCCGGGTAACGATGGGGATATAGGCCGGCAGGTAATGCTCGCCGATGCTCTGCATGAACTGGAAGCAGCGTTCGAAACCCCACTCCCGTAAATCATCAAAAAATAATCCGCCGATCCCTCTCGCTTCCTGACGGTGACGGATATAAAAATAATCGTCACACCACTGCTTGAAACGGGGATAAACCTCGTCGCCATAATCCTGACAGGCGGACCGAGCGGTGCGGTGCCAATGGATTGCATCTTCCTCAAATCCGTAATACGGCGTGAGATCAAACCCGCCTCCGAACCACCAAACCGGTTCACTGGTATCCTGCCCGGCGATAAAAAAGCGCACGTTCATATGCGAGGTCGGCACATAGGGATTCGATGGATGGATGACCAGGGAAACGCCCATCGCCTCAAACCCACGCCCGGCCAGCTCCGGCCGCTGGGCCGTAGCCGAGCCCGGTAAATGATCGCCATGGACATGGGAATAATTTATCCCGGCCTGTTCAAAGACACGGCCCTGTTGCAGGATCCTGGATCGGCCACCCCCTCCAGACGGTCGCTGCCAGTTATCCTCGATAAATTTTACTGAATGGTCGAGGTCTTCGATGGCGTCGCAAATCCGGTCTTGTAACGCCAGTAAATAATCCCGAACTGCCTCGATCTCAATCTGCGCCAAAGTTTTACCCCGTACCTGCATGCTATCCATAATGGATTTGGTTCCCGTTTCTATATGCGTATTAACCTATATTCAACAGATTTAGGCAATAACAGGGGTGTATTTGTATTCGAACATCCACTAAACTGCGGGTTTTCCGTAACCTAGTGATATTAACGGCGTAAACGGTTTGATAATGAGCAAGCAACGAACAGCCTCCCTGCAGCGGGAAACCAAGGAGACCAGGATCAGCATCGATTTGAATCTCGATGGTAGTGGCAGTGCCGATCTCGAAATCGGCATCCCGTTCTTCGAGCACATGCTGGAGCAGGTTGCCCGGCATGGCCTGTTTGATCTGCGTATCCGGGCACAAGGCGACCTGGCCGTCGATGCCCACCACACTGTCGAGGATGTGGGTATCACGCTCGGCCAGGCTTTACGGCAGGCGCTCGGCGAAAAAGCCGGGATCCGCCGTTATGGCCACGCCTACGTTCCCCTGGATGAGGCACTGTCACGCGTCGTGCTGGATTGCTCCGGCCGTCCGGGCCTGGAATATCAGGTACAGTTTCCCCGGGCCAGGATTGGCGAATTCGACGTTGACCTGCTGGCGGAATTTTTCCAGGGATTCATTAACCATGCCCTGGTCACGTTGCACATCGATAATATCCGTGGCCGCAACACCCACCATATCGCCGAGACTATCTTCAAGGCCTTTGGCCGGGCGTTACGCATGGCCGTGGAACGCGATCCCGGCATGCAGGGCAAGATACCTTCCACCAAGGGCACCTTGTCGGCCTAGCAACGGATCCATACACAGACAGAAACACTGCATGAATACCGTTGTCGTTGTCGATTACGGATCAAGCAATCTGCGATCCGTCAGCAAAGCGCTGCTGCATGTTGCCACCGCTAAACACAACATCATCATCAGCGCCGATCCGGAACAGATCCGCCTGGCCGATCGCGTGGTCATACCCGGGCAGGGGGCGATACAACAATGCATGGACAATATTAAGGGGAAAGGCCTGGATCAAGTACTGATGGAATGTCTCCAGAACAAACCTTTTCTGGGAATCTGTATGGGCTTACAGACCCTGATGGACAGGAGTGAAGAGGATGGCGGTATCGATGGACTTGGGATCGTCGCGGGGAATGTCTGGCGTTTTCCGGACAATACCAGAGATGGAACCGGGAACCTCTACAAGATTCCACATATGGGCTGGAACCGTGTTATGCAGGAAAAACCACACTCTCTCTGGCACGGCATAGCGTCCGGTGAGCGCTTTTATTTTGTCCATAGCTATTATGTACAACCGGACAACAGCCAGGATATAGCCGCGACCACGGATTATGTCGTTACCTTCACATCCGCCATCGCCCGCGACAATCTGTTCGCGGTCCAGTTCCACCCGGAGAAAAGCCAGCGGGCCGGTCTCAGGCTCTTGCAGAATTTTCTGACCTGGCTCTGAAGAAACGGCCCGCGAGGATTCTTCCTGTAATCAGGATATAGCGTCCTTTAATGCCTTTAAGGCGGTCGCCCGGACACTGGACGAAGCCGGCTTGGCTTTGAACATCATCTTTAGGCCGGTAAACGGGTTGGTGCCTTCACGCGCCGGACGGGCAGGCTTGATGACACGACGCAGCTTTATGCCGAGCGCCGGCACGGTAAATTCACCGGAACCACCTTTCATAAGATGGCGCTGGGCCAGGCCAGCCATTGAATCCACAACCGCGCCAACCTCTTTTTTGGTCAAGCCGGTCGCTTCGGCGAGAGCGGAAATTATCTGTGCTTTTGTTTGTTTGGTACCGATTGCTGAAGGTTTTTTTGCCATGGTAACTCCTTAGATATTGGATTTGTTCTAGAAAATTCAGTTAAAAATTTAATAATCCCGCCATCTCGTGCGCCTGTTTGGTGCAGTCAAGATAATAACAAATTCTAACTTCCCCTTTGCAGCAATTATGCTATGTCTTCCACACAAATTGCAATCGAAATACCGATAATTAGTTTTATCACGACGGGTTTTTCGCCGATTTATCCAGTCGTTTTTTAATTTCATGCCAGAGTAAAAAAAACGCCTTCGCCGCCGGCGCGCTGGCCGCGAAGGCCTGGACCGGGGCCCGGTAGTGTCCCATCTGCTCCACGATGCTGGAATAGGAAATGAAAATCTTCATGACTTCAGGATGCTCCTGATAAAACCCTTCTACCAGATCGCAATGCAGCCGCCGGCGTTTATCCACCATGGAAAAGAACGGCATCAGCAGAGGTCGATAATCGTTCTGGTCTTGCTGATAAGCCTGCAACTGTTTATAGGCCCGGATGGACAGATAAGTCGGGATCAGGGGAACCAGCAAACTATCCGCGGCCAGGAATACATTCTCCG
>JACVQI010000204.1 GCA_015661095.1 Gammaproteobacteria bacterium | reverse complement strand
GCAACCAGAATGCCGTCGAGCGCACCCTCGAAGATCGCGCTGAGCTTTTCCTCCGATTCGCGCAGCGTCGCCGCGGCTCGCCTGCGCTCGGTGATGATATCGAATACGGCAACGAAATGTTCCGGCTTCGGGCAGTATGCTGAGATGGAAAACCATTGCTGCAACGATTCCACGAAAACCTCGAAGCGTTCCGGTTGGCCGGTCATGGCTACCCGGCCGTATAGTTCGAACAGCCGAGAGTCGGCCTCGCGGATACCCGGAATGACCTCCGTTACCCTTCGGCCGACCACGTTCTTCAAGCCGGTCTGAGTCTCGAAGGCGTCGTTCACCGCGAGGTAGATAAAGTCCTGCGGTTGCCCGTTTTCATAGAGCATCCGGCAGTAGGCAAATCCGTTCAGCATGTTTTCGAACAGCGATCGGTAAGTTAATTCGCTTTCCCGGAGTTCGCGTTCGATGCGTTTGCGCTCGGTGATGTCGATGCCCATGCCACTGAGGCAGGGCTTCCGGTCAATCTGGACCCGCTTTCCCGTAAATAAATACGGGGTCCTGGACCGGTCTTTGGCCACGAAATCAGCTTCGACGCTCGCCGCGCCGGTCTGGAAAACCTGTCTGATCCTCTCGGCGATGATTTCTTTTTCCGGTCCGTCGAAAAAGTCGGTAGGACTCAGGCGGGATATTTCTTCGGACGAATAGCCGGAGACCGTTTCAAAATTCTTGTTCCAGCGCAGGAACCGGCCTTGATCGTCGATGAGGTAATACAGGCCCGGCAAACTGTTGAGCGCCTCGTCGGCGAAATTCTTTTCCCGCAGCTCGATTTGGGTACGCTTGCGAGCGGCACGTAATGCCGACTTCCGCGGCGCCCTCTTCACCTTCGGTTTGTACCGTGTCACATTCATCTTCAATATGTCCTATATTTCCTTTGCTCACGCCTACGCCGCGCCGGTCCAGAATGTCCCACCAGACGAACCGGTTACGGTATGTCTTGGATGGATAGGAATTTGCTTACAGCGAATGGGTCGGATAGGGTGTGTTTCCTGGCTTAATCCTGCCGTTCTGCCCAATTAACATAAGCCGCGTTATACGAATTGGCCTTGTTGTATTCCATCCATTCTTTTTCTTAATGATAAAGCTCTCTAAACTATAGGTGACGTATGGGAGAATTTCAATGTTGGGTAGTGAGCCCGCATATTGCACTGAGGTGCTGATAAATAAACAGAAAGGCTTTTCGGATAATGATCTTACCGAACCAACTAATTTTTCAGTCTACTTCTTATCTATTTTTATAAACGGGCACTTTCCCGTCCGCTGCCGTTTGGTAAGTAATACTGAAGTCGGAAAATCCCTTGATGGCGTCTTCGATGTCCTTGTCCTCGCGGATCTGGAAGGCATCGATGCCGCAGCGGCGCAGGAAGAACAACTGGTCGCGCAGCACGTCGCCGACCGCGCGCAGTTCACCCTGGTAACCATAGCGTTCCCGCAGCAAGCGGGCATGGGAGTAGTTGCGTCCATCCCTGAAGATGGGGAAATCCAGTGCGATCAAACGGAAGTGTTGCAGATCGGCGGCGACTTCCTCGATCGCATCGTCACCGTAAATACAAATCCCGAACAAACCATCCGTGCGGTGCAGGAGTTGTTGCCGATGCGTCTTCCAGTAAGCATAGGGTACGATGATATCGCCCGGCGGCAGCGGCGCAGCTTCATCCGCCATATCGAGGCGCAGCCAGTTGTCCTCGATGACCTGATTGCCTTTAATTACTCGCAACGGACTCTTCCTCGACAGCTGTCTCGGCGCTATACACACGTTCCTTGAACGGTTGCATGCCGATGCGGCGGTAAGTATCGAGAAACTGTTCAGCCTCGATACGCTCTTCAGTATATACCTGCAGGATTTTTTCGATGGTATTCGCCACGTCGTTTTTAGCGATGCCTGGACCCAGGCGATCACCCAGGGCCGCATCATTCGCAGCGGAACCGCCGAGAGTCAGTTGATAGAATTCCACGCCTTTTTTATCAACGCCGAGGATGCCGATGTGGCCGACATGATGATGGCCGCAGGCATTCATGCAGCCGGACATCTTGATCTTGATCTCACCGATATCGTGCAGGTAGTCCATATCGGTGAATTTCTCATTAATTTGTCTGGCGATGGAAATGGAGCTGGCGTTGGCCAGACTGCAAAAATCCAGCCCTGGGCAGCAGATAATGTCGGTCAGCAGTCCGATGTTGGGTGTGGCCAGCTTGAGCCGGTCCAATGCCTGCCAGAGGGCATACAGATCCGCCTGCTTGACGTGCGGAAACAGCAGATTCTGATCGTGGCAGACCACGATCTCGCTGAAGCTGTAATCATCCGCCAACCTGGCCAGGGCATCCATCTGGGTATGCGTGGCGTCACCGGGAGGATTGTCCGGCGCCTTCAGGGACACGATCACGACCTTGTAACCGGCTACCTTATGCGGTCTGACATTGCGCCCGACCCAGTTGGCGAAACTTTTGTCCTGCCGGAGATTCTGCGCCAGGCTGGTATCGTCAGTGGCATTTGGATCATAATCCGGCGGGGCAAAATATTTCCGCATCCTATCGATTTCCTTTTGCTCAAGGATCAAATCCCCATCCTTGATCCGGTTCCACTCCTCCTCAACCAGTTGGTTGAATTTTTCCGCACCCAGGGCATGGACCAGGATCTTGACGCGGGCCTTATGGATATTGTCGCGGCGGCCGTAACGGTTGTAGACCCGCAGGATGGCCTCGAGATAGGACAGCAGATGGCGCTTGGGCAGAAACTCACGCGCCAGAGTACCGATGTACGGTGTCCGCCCCAGACCGCCGCCGACCAGCACCTTGAATCCGACTTCACCGGCGTTGTTTTTAACCAGATACAGGCCGATATCGTGGATGGTCACGGCGGCCCGATCATTGACGGCGCCGCTGACGGCAATCTTGAATTTTCTCGGCAGATAGGAAAACTCCGGATGGAAGGTCGACCATTGACGGATAATTTCGCAATAGGGCCGCGGGTCCTCGATCTCATCGGCGCAGATACCGGCCAGATGATCCGAGGTGATGTTGCGGACGCAGTTGCCGCTGGTCTGGATGGCGTGCATCTCGACGCTGGCCAGATCCGCCAGGATATCGGGAACGGATTCTAACGCCGGCCAGTTATACTGAATGTTCTGGCGGGTGCTGAAATGACCATAACCCTTGTCATATTTCCGGGCAATATGCGCCAGCATGCGCATCTGCTTCGATGACAACAAGCCATAGGGTATTGATACCCGCAGCATGGGGGCATGCGTCTGTATATACAGACCGTTCATCAGCCGCAACGGTCTGAATTCATCTTCCGTCAGTTCGCCGGCCAGGAAGCGGCGGGTTTGATCGCGAAATTGCGCCACCCGTTCGTCGACGATGGTCTGATCGTATTGGTCGTATTGATACAAAGCTAATAACCTACGGTTTTAGTCAGGATTTAGAAGAGCAAAGATATCAATATTCAGTGCTGATTAAAAGCACAAGTTATACATAAGCTTATGAAATTTACTTATAAAACAACCTGCTGATCGGCGGGCTATTCTTCGGCCGCCGGTTTGAAGGCCGCCATCAATTCCTTCTGGGTTTTAGCCGGCACCGGATCGTAATGGCTCAGGCTGATGGAATAGGACCCGGTGCCGCCGGTCATCGATTTCAATTGTGACTGGTAGCTCACCAGTTCACTGAGCGGCACCAGACCGGTTGTGGTTGTGACACCGCCGGTCAAGGTAATGGTATTGCTGATGCGGCCGCGTCTACCGGACAGGTCGGCCGCGATATCACCTGTGGCGTTATTGGGAGCGGTGATGGCGATCTCAACGATCGGTTCCAGCACCACTGGCTTTGCCTTCTGGATGGCATCGAGGAACGCTTTTCTGCCGGCGGAGACAAAGGCCACTTCCTTGGAATCCACCGGATGGTATTTCCCATCATAAACCTCCACCTGCAGGTCCTGCAGCGGATAGCCGGCGATGGCGCCCTCCGCCAGCACCTGGCGGACGCCCTTTTCAACCGCGGGGAGATACTGCCTGGGGATGGCCCC
>JACVQI010000203.1 GCA_015661095.1 Gammaproteobacteria bacterium | reverse complement strand
GATTTCGATTCGAATTTCAATCTCGCGGCCAGGGCCATCGTCACCCCCGCTGATATGACCCGAGCCCTGGCCGGTATCATCAAGGCCCTGCTTGAGGCAGGCAAGACCAGCAAGGATCAGGATTTATTGAAGCTGATCCAACCAGTCCATGTGGCAGCCGAACATAAACTGATTGCCGGACGACTGGCGCAGGCAAAAAACAGCGCGGTGTTACTGGGCACTCTGGCCCAGTCGCATGCTGAATATTCGTCCTTGCGTTATCTGGCCGGCCATATCGCCCTGCTGTGTGGCGCCCGCCTTGGGTATTTGCCGGAGTCCGCGAACTCCGTCGGCGCCTGGCTGAGTGGTGCAGTACCACATCGACGGCATGCGGGTGTGGCGATTACTGGCAAGGGTTTGAACGCTGGCCAGATGCTGGCGGAAAAACTACCCGCCTACCTGTTGTTGAATCTGGAACCGGAACTGGATTGCTGGGACGGCGCGCAGGCGCTTGCCGCTCTGGAAGCGGCTGAATGCGTCATCGCCATGACGGCCTATGTAACGGACACCATGCAGCGTTACGCGGATGTGCTGCTGCCGATAGCCCAGTATGCCGAGAATGAAGGCTCTTTTATCAATATGGCAGGGACCACACAAAGTTTCACGGCCATAGTCAGGGCGCCGGGCACGGCCCGACCGGCCTGGAAAGTCTTACGTGTTCTGGGTAACACCTTTGAACTGAATGGCTTCAACCAGGACAGCGTGCTGCAGGTCAGTGCGGAATTGAGCGGCGCGCTGGCCAATACCAGGCCGGATAACAATCACGCCTGGCGCAAGCCGGAAAAACTGGCAACGTTAAACGGTACATTGCTCCGTATCAGCGAACGCTCTGTGAACTCCGTCGACCCACTGGTGCGGCGGGCACAGGCCCTGCAGGAAACCGGTGATGTCGCGGACGGCACCGTCCACGTGTCCAGTCAGACGGCCAGAGATATAGGTGTGGCAAACGGTCAACCAGTGCTGATCGAACAACAGGGCCGGAAGGTGACTATGCCATTGAGTATCGATGATCGGCTGCCGGCCAGAACTGTGTTGATCCAGAATGGCAAAATGGTTACCGGCCCCAGGTTTGGGGAAATCAAATTAAGAAAGATATAGATTATGAAACACAGAGGCATAGAAATGAGGCTGAAGGGGTTTAGGCTGAAGGGATTATTTCTTCAGCCTTCAGCCTTCAGCCTTGTTTTCATTTGGATCGATAATTAAATGTTTGGATTTTTACGCGACAATGTGTGGTCACCCCTGGCGGGGGCGGTACTGTCACAGCCGTATGACGGTTACGCGGTATACCTGCTGGATGTACTGATCAAGATCATCGTGGTCGTGGCGTGTGTGTTGTTCACCTTTGCCTATACGACTTATGCTGAGCGCAAGGTGAGCGCCTGGATCCAGTTACGCATCGGTCCCAACCGGGTCGGTGTGTTCGGTTTTCGCATGTTTGGCCTGGCACAGCCGGTCGCCGACGGGATCAAGGCGATATTCAAGGAGATTATTATTCCCACTCGCGCCAGCAAACTGCTGTTTGTCCTGGCGCCGATACTGGCTTTGGGGCCGGCATTTGCGGCATGGGCCGTGATACCGTTTAACGACGTCATGGTGCTGGCGGATATCAATGCCGGCCTGTTATATATCATTGCCATGACTTCGCTGGCCGTGTACGGCATCATCATCGCCGGCTGGGCTTCGAATTCGAAATATGCGTTCCTGGGTTCGCTGCGGTCCGCGGCGCAAATCGTTTCTTATGAGATTTCCATGGGTTTCGCCCTGGTGTGTGTCCTGGTCGCCGCCGGCAGCCTGAACCTGGGCGATATCGTTAATGCCCAGAGCGGTAAGTATGGTTTCCTGAACTGGTATTGGCTGCCGTTATTGCCGATGTTTTATGTTTACTTCGTCTCCGGCCTCGCGGAAACCAACCGCCTGCCGTTTGATGTGGTCGAAGGCGAGTCGGAAATCGTCGCCGGTTTCCACGTGGAATACAGCGGTATCGCTTTCGCTACCTTTTTTATCGCTGAATATACCAACATGATTCTGATATCGATTCTGACGTCAATCCTGTTCCTCGGCGGCTGGTTGTCGCCCTTCCAGGGCATCCCCGTGGTAGGCGCGCCCAGCATTTTCTGGTTGCTGGGCAAGACCGCCTTATTCCTGTTTTTATTCCTCTGGATCCGCTGGACGTTTCCGCGCTACCGGTACGACCAGATCATGCGGTTGGGCTGGAAGGTATTCCTGCCGATTACCATCGTCTGGGTGGTGGTCACCTCGGTAATGGTCGTGGCCAAAGTGCCACCCTGGTTCAGTTGACAGAGGGCACGCGTATGCAAGCCATCATAAATTATCTGCATAACCTGGTGCCGCTGGAGCTTTTCAAGGGAATGTGGGTGACCGGTCGCTATCTGTTCCGCCGCAAGATCACGGTGCAATATCCGGAAGAAAAGACTCCGCAGTCACACCGGTTCCGGGGTCTGCATGCCTTACGCCGCTATCCGAACGGCGAGGAGCGCTGCATCGCCTGCAAATTATGCGAGGCCGTGTGTCCGGCCGTGGCCATCACCATCGAATCGGAGGAACGCGCTGATGGCAGCCGCCGCACCACGCGTTATGAGATAGATCTGTCAAAATGTATCTATTGCGGCTTCTGCGAGGAATCCTGTCCGGTGGACTCCATCGTGGAGACCCGGCATTTTGAATATCACGGCGAAATACGCGATGACCTGATCATGACCAAGGAGAAACTGCTGGAAGTTGGCGATTTGTTCGAGCAGCAGATTGCCGCCGATCGGTTAGCGGATTCGAAATATAGATAAAAAACGTGATTGGTAATTCGTGATTCGTAATTGGTAACTAGTACCAATCACGAGTCTCGAATCACGAGTTACGAGTTACGAGAAAGAATGATAGAACAAACGGTATTTTACTTTTTCGCGGGACTGCTGCTGCTGGCGGCCACGATGGTGATCACGGTGAAGAATCCCGTGCACGCGGCACTGTCACTGGTACTGGCGTTCTTCTGCAGCGCGGCGATCTGGTTGCTGCTGCAGGCGGAATTTCTCGCCATCGTGCTAATCCTGGTTTACGTCGGCGCGGTCATGGTGTTATTCCTGTTCGTGATCATGATGCTGGATATCAACCTGACGGTCCTGCGCGAGGGATTTTCCAGGTTTTTACCGGTGGGCATCAGCGTGGCCGTGTTGATGGCGGTTTCCATGGGCCTGGTGATAACTTCCGGGCGCTTCACTACCGGTGGGAATTATGAAGCGCTGAAGCATGCCGCCGATTACAGTAATACCAGAGAGCTTGGAATCGCCCTGTTTACCGATTATCTCTATCCCTTTGAAATCGCCGGTGCCATCCTGCTGTTGGCGATTGTCGCGGCAATCTCGCTGACCCTGCGCAAGCGTCCGGATACCAAAACGCCGAAGGTTGAGAAGCAAGTGGCAGTACATAGGGCAGGGCATGTGCGCCTGGTGCGCATGGAGGCGGAGAAGGAATGATCGACCTGACCCAGGTGTTGTTATTGGCGGCCATGCTGTTCTGCATCAGCGTGGCGGGTATCTTTATCAATCGCAAAAACATTATCATCCTGCTGATGTGTATCGAACTGATGCTGCTGTCCGTGAACATGAACTTTATTGCCTTTGCGTATTTTCTTAACGACATCAAGGGTCAGATATTCGTGTTTTTCATCCTGACCGTCGCTGCGGCGGAATCGGCCATCGGGCTGGCTATCCTGTCGGTGTTGTTCCGCAACCGGAATACCATCAATGTTAAAGATCTGGATACGATGAAAGGTTAGCCATGTTTGAGCATATGGAAAATATCTATCTCGGTGTGGTGTTGGCCCCCCTGTTCGGTTCCATCATTGCCGGCCTGTTCGGCAAAATCATCGGTCGCCGCGGCGCCCATTGGGTGACGATCATCGGTGTCGGCATAGCCGTGATGCTGTCGGCCATCGTCTACCATGATGTCTTCTTCAATAATGCCCCGGCATATAATGGTGCTGTTTATACCTGGCTGACGACTGGCGGGTTTACG
>JACVQI010000202.1 GCA_015661095.1 Gammaproteobacteria bacterium | reverse complement strand
AGGCTGTCCTGGTCGTCGTAGACATAGCTGTGTTTACCGGGATTTTTATCTATGACTTTTATCACTTCCCTGGCCAGGTCTTCGTCGCCGGCGCCACCATCAGCCCAGTGTTTGGAGACAATGGCCTTGGCGCCCATGGCGGCGACCCGTTCCTGCACCAGTTTAATCTCCGTATCCGTGTCTTTCGTAAAGTGGTTAATACAGACAATACAGGGCAGGCCAAAATGCTTCTGGATGTTGTTAAGGTGCCGTTCCAGATTGGCCATGCCTGTGGCCAGCGCCCCTAGATTTTCGCTGGTAAGTTTATCCTTGGCGACACCGCCGTGATATTTCAGGGCCCGCATGGTGGCGACCAGGACCACCGCCGACGGTTTCAGCCCGGCCATCCGGCATTTGATATCGATGAATTTTTCCGCGCCCAGATCGGCGCCGAAGCCGGCTTCGGTAACGACGTAGTCCGCCAGTTTCAGGGCGGTTTTGGTCGCCGTTACGCTATTGCAGCCATGGGCGATATTGGCGAAGGGGCCGCCATGGACGAAGGCCAGGTTGTTTTCCAGGGTCTGCACCAGATTCGGCTTGATCGCGTCCTTCAACAGTGCTGCCATGGAGCCGTGGGCCTTCAGGTCGCGGGCGTAGACCGGCTTTTTGCCGCCGCGGGTGTAGCCGACGATGATGCGGCCGAGCCGTTCCTTCAGATCCATCAGCGAGGTCGCGAGACAGAAGATCGCCATGACCTCGGAGGCCACGGTAATGTCATAACCGTCTTCCCGGGGATAGCCATTCGCTGTACCACCCAGGGAATTAATGATTTTCCGCAGCGCCCGGTCGTTCATGTCCACGACCCGTTTCCAGGTGATTAAGCGCGGATCGATATCCAGGCTGTTGCCGTGATGGATATGGTTGTCGAGCATCGCGGAGAGCAGGTTATGGGCAGTGCTGATGGCGTGAAAATCGCCGGTGAAGTGCAGGTTAATGTCTTCCATGGGCACAACCTGGGCATAGCCACCGCCGGCTGCGCCGCCTTTGACCCCGAAACAGGGACCCAGTGACGGTTCGCGCAGGCAAATCATGGTCTTTTTACCGAGCCGGTTCATGGCATCACCCAGTCCGACTGTGGTGGTGGTCTTGCCTTCGCCGGCCGGGGTCGGGCTGATCGCGGTGGCAAGGATCAGTTTACCGTCCTGGCGGCTCTGCAGGCCTTGTATGTATTCCAGCGATAATTTCGCCTTGTAGTGACCGAATGGTTCAAGGTGATCGGCTTCGATCCCATATTGTTCTTTGGCTAAATCGACAATGCGTTTTTTGTTTGCCCGTTGTGCAATCTCGATATCTGACATCGTAAAACTCCCGCAATAAATCGTAATTGTTTAAATTATCATTGAATTAATGATGAGGTAGATGGCGGAACATCATCACCGATGCTTCCGCTATACCTGGATTAGTCCGCTACACGGCAGGGGTGGGAATTATAGCCTGAGAATATCATTAATCTACAGGATTTTTTTCGGCGGCGAGGGCTAATCGTCCGGAATTTGCAGCAGCTCATGGAGGATTCGTCTGTTCTTTTCGTACAACAGACACGGGGTGCCTGGACCGCCGCGGTAAGGGTGTTGCCCGCTGGCGGCCGATCGCGAGTCTGGCCAGTCAGTTTTGAAAATTATCCGGCTGTTTTAGCAGTCAGCCGGAGATGGCAGAACCGTAAATTGGTCGTGGAGTCTGCTGCTGGAATCTGTTAGCATCTCCACATAGTATGTTTAACCGGATCGTTCCTGTGTACCCCAACGACGATTCTCAGGAATCGGTAGGGACGACTCCCCTCCCAGTATTAACAACCCCACGCGCATGACCGACTTCGTCTTTATCACCGGCGGTGTCGTTTCTTCCCTGGGCAAAGGTATCGCTTCCGCCTCTCTTGGCGCCCTGCTTGAGGCCCGCGGCCTCAATGTGACGTTACTGAAACTGGACCCGTATATCAATGTCGATCCGGGCACCATGAGCCCGTTTCAGCATGGCGAGGTCTATGTGACCGAAGACGGCGCCGAGACCGATCTGGACCTGGGTCATTACGAGCGCTTTGTCCGGACGCCCATGGCCAAGGTGAATAATTTCACCACCGGACGCATCTACCTGAATGTCATCCAGAAGGAACGGCAGGGGGAATATCTCGGCGGTACGGTCCAGGTCATTCCGCATATCACCGATGAGATTAAGCGCTGTATCAAGGCCGGCGCCAGCAAGGCGGATATCGCCATGGTCGAGATCGGCGGTACCGTGGGCGATATCGAATCACAGCCATTCCTGGAGGCGATCCGGCAGATGCGGATCGAGCAAGGTCCGGAACATTGCCTGTTCATCCACCTGACGCTGGTGCCATATATCAACACAGTCGGCGAGATCAAGACCAAGCCGACCCAGCATTCAGTCAAGGAATTACGCTCCATCGGTATCCAGCCGGACGTGCTGATGTGCCGCACGGACCGGCCGCTGCCGCAGAACGAACGCAAGAAAATGGCATTGTTTACCAATGTGGTCGAATCGGCGATTATCTCGGTCATCGATGTCGACAATATTTACAAGATCCCGCGCTTGCTGCATGAACAGGGACTCGACGAAATCGTCGTTAAAAAGTTCGGCATACAGGCGCCACCCGCCGATATGCGTGAATGGGACAAGGTGGTCAAGGATATGGCCAATCCCAAGTATGAAGTGAACATCGCCATGGTTGGTAAATACATCGACCTGACTGATTCCTATAAATCCCTGTCCGAGGCCCTCAAGCACGCCGGCGCTCATACACGGACGCGGGTCAACATCAACTACATCGATTCGGAGCAGATCGAGCAATCCGGTACGGACTGCCTCGATACCATGGATGCGATACTGGTGCCAGGCGGTTTCGGTAATCGCGGTATCGAAGGCAAGATCGCGGCCGTGCGCTATGCCAGGGAAAATGGCATTCCCTATCTGGGGATCTGCCTGGGCATGCAGGTCGCCGTTATCGAGTTTGCTCGCGACGTCTGCCATCTGCATAACGCGAACAGCACGGAATTCGATAAAAACACGCCGCACCCCGTCATCGCTCTGATCACGGAATGGGTCGATGAATCCGGGAAAATCGAAAAGCGCGACGAGCGTTCCGATTTCGGCGGTACCATGCGGCTGGGCGGCCAACGCTGTAATCTGACGCCCGGGGCTCTGGCGCAGAAACTCTATGGCAGCACCTCCATCATCGAGCGGCATCGGCACCGCTATGAGTTCAATAACCGTTATAAGGAATTGCTGACGGACAAAGGCCTGACCATTGCCGGGACTTCCGTTAATAATGAACTGGTCGAAATCATCACGCTGGAAAAGCATCCCTGGTTCCTGGCCTGTCAGTTTCACCCCGAATTCACCTCCACGCCGCGCGACGGTCATCCCCTGTTCTCCGGTTTTATTCAGGCCGCACTGGCGCATCAATGCCGGGACAGCAAGGTAGTGGCCGATGCAGTTATGTAATTTAACGGTCGGTGAGGGCAGACCGTTTTTCCTTATCGCCGGTCCCTGCGTGATAGAGAGTGAGGCCCTGGCGCTGGATACGGCCGGCCGGCTGTGCGAGATCACCGGGAAACTGGGCATCCCGTTTATCTATAAATCCTCCTTTGACAAGGCCAACCGGAGTTCGCACGAGAGCTATCGCGGACCGGGGATTGAACAGGGACTGGCGATCCTGGAAAAGGTCAAGCAGACGTTTCAGGTACCGGTACTGACGGATGTGCACGAGGACACGCCATTGGCGGAAGTAGCCGCGGTGGTCGATGTTCTGCAGACACCGGCGTTTTTGTGCCGGCAGACGAATTTCATCCAGAATGTTGCCCGACAAGGTTTGCCGGTGAATATTAAAAAGGGCCAGTTTCTGGCGCCATGGGACATGCAGCAGGTGCTACAGAAAGCGCGGGCCACCGGTAACGACCAGATCATGGTTTGTGAACGGGGTACGAGTTTCGGTTATAACTATCTGGTGTCCGATATGCGGGCGCTGGTGGTCATGGCGGGGTTCGGCTGTCCGGTCGTATTCGATGCCACGCACTCGGTG
>JACVQI010000201.1 GCA_015661095.1 Gammaproteobacteria bacterium | reverse complement strand
GCAAGCCGTTCATCGCGCTCCTCCTCTTCGGGCGAGCGGTCGAACAGACCGAAGGTGTCCACTTCCTCCGTCTCGGAGTAAATCTGGCTGTCCTCTCCCAGCGCGGTGTGGAACGCCTGTAACTTCATTATGGCCTTCTTGCGAAGCTCGATATCGTCGTCCACGCACGTCGTCGGGTAAAAGTTGTAGATGTAGATTCGCGGCGCGACGCAGCCGATGCGGTTCACGCGACCAACGCGCTGCATGAGGCGGGTGGAATTCCAGGGCGTGTCGTAGTTCACGATGACATTGGAACGATGCAGGTTCACGCCTTCGGCGAGGACTTCGGTGGAAATGAGGATGTCGTAGTCGTTGGCCTTGTCCTCGGCGTTGCCGTCGAAGTTCGCGCGGACGGTCGGCATCCGCTCGGCGCGGTTCTCCGAACTGACGGTGAGGACGCGCTTGAATCCGGCGGTTTTTCCAGGCAACTGGCCCCCAACGGAATAGGTGAGATGGGCGTGGTAGATGAGGAGGTGATCCCGGTGTTGCTGGAACGGCTCGAAAAGCACGGTGAGGCGCGTCTGTGCCCCGGCGGTCGGATGATGGACGCCGACCGCGCCGTGCTGAATGCGCTGGTCCTGGCCAAGGGGCGCGTCTGGAACGTGGAGAAGCGCGCCTATGAAATGCGTCCGCAATGGGACAGTTTTCAGCGGCGGGTCGAGCGGCTTTGCCGCGGGCCGGAATAGAGATCGTAGCCCGGATGCAGCGTAGCGCAATCCGGGAATTATCCACTCAATCCAATTATTATTCGAAAGCTATCAAATACCATTTCCTTCATAACATCCATTTCCCGGATTCCATTGCATTCCATCCAGGCTACGCTTTCTAACTACCCCTCACCCTGGCCCTGGAAAATCAGTTCCCGACATTTTCGACCGACTGTGTCCTTACAGAGATCGTAGCCCGGATGCAGCGTAGCGCAATCCGGGAATCATCCACTCAAACCAATTATTATTCGAAAACTATCAAATCCCGTATCTATCATCATATCCATTTCCCGGATTCCATTGCATTTCATCCGGGCTACGTTTGCTGAGGGAGAGAGGATTTTAATTTCCCGATTTCGGTTTAATCACCGATTCCCACCAGGCATAACCCTCGGTGAAATCCTTGCCGGGACCCAGTCCACGCGCCGCTTCCTGCCAGCGTTTGCTGGCGAGGTCTATGACTGGAGCATCCAGCCCGAGACCTGTTGCCAGATCAGCGGCTATGCCGACGTCCTTGCTGAGCAGGGCCAGGTTGAAGCCGGACGTGTATGCCTGCTTGAGCACGTGGTTGACGAATGTATATTCACTGTTGAAACTGCGGCCGGTGGAGGAGTTCAGGATATCGATCATAACGGTGGGTTCCAGACCAAAGGTTTTCCCGATGATGAGGGCTTCCGCGATCGCAATGAAGCCCGTGCCGGCGACGATATTATTCAATGCCTTCATGGCATAACCTGAACCGAGCGGTCCGGTCTCGAATAATCGCTTCCCCATGGCCGCCAGGATCGGCCTGGCCCGCTCGGTCGCGGCCTGGTCATTACTGCCGATCATGATAGCCAGGCTGGCGTTAATAGCGCCGGGCACGCCTCCGGAGACCGGGGCATCGATAAACTGGATCCCACGCTCGGCCAAGGCCGTACCCAGTTGCTGCGTGCCGATCGGGTCGGATGAACTCATGTCGATCAGCAGACTGCCCTGTTTCAGGTTCTCGGCCAGCGCGCCCTGTTCCTGTTCCAGCATGACCTTGCGCACGTCACGACCGGTCGGCAGCATGGTGATGACGACATCCACGGCGCTGCCCAGTTGCGCGAGGCTGGCCGCCGCACTGGTCTGCTGATCAGCAGTGAAGCGTTTTACCTGCTCCGGATTGCTGTCATAGACCATGACCTGATAACCGGCGCGCAGCAGATTCGCCGCCATCGGACTACCCATGTTACCGATACCGATAAAACCTATTTTATCGCCAGGCATGGCGCACCCCTCCGCTTCATTACAGTAGCTTCATCTCTTTCAAAGCCTCTTCCGCGGCCAGCATGGCGTGCACCGTCTGCGGCAGACCACAATAAATCACGGCGTGCATGAGAACCTCGCGGATTTCATCCTTGGTCACGCCGTTGGCAATCGCGCCACGCACGTGATGTTTCACATGATAATTCTGGCCCATGGACACCAGCATGGCGATAGTCAACATGCTGCGGGTCTTGAGATCGAGCACCGGCCGTTGCCAGGCTTCGCCGAAACACTGCTGCGTCACCCACTCCTCCAGCGGTTTGATAAAATCGGATGCTGCCTCCAGTTTCTTGTCGGCGCCTTCCGGTCCCAGCATCTTGCGGCGCAGTTCCAGACCTTTCTCAAAAGCTTTATTTGACATGGTTATTCTCCTGTATGTTTAATTGTACGTATCATCTTCCTCTCCCAAGGGAGAGGGCATTATTATTATGCTAACCCTCTCCTTCGGGAGAGGGAATCTTTTTATGTTTCCAGCGGCAGAGTGGGATCAGCCGTCCATTCGGCCATGGAGCCGTCATAGACAGCTACGTCTTTTATCCCCAGCAAGGTCAGCGCCAGGGCATCGCTGCTGGCGGCGATACCACCGCCGCAATAGGTGATGACCCGATCCGCAGTAAATGCCCCAGTCGGTCCAAACAGCCGCCGCATCCGCCCGGTATTGATATAGGTCTTGTGATCCGGATCCACCAGGGCCTGGCAGTAGACATTGCTGCTACCCGGGATCCGCCCCGGTCTGGGGAACAAACTCACTTCGCCATGAAAGGATTGCGGCGAGAGGGCGTTGATAAGACTGACACTCTGCTTGCCCAACGAGGACAGCACCTCCGCCTTCGTGGCCATGAGCCGTGGTCGTGGCCGGAGAGTAAAAGTTGCACGTGGGTACTGCCTGACATCAGTGCTGGTGGGCCGGCCTTCCTGCAGCCATTTGCTCCAACCCCCATTTAATACTCCGGCCGCATCAAAACCGCAGACTCGCAGCATCCACCAGACCCTGGCTGCCCAGGCATGATTGGAGTTGTCATACAATACCACCTTGGTGCCGTCACCGACGCCGATGCCGGCCATGATATTGGCGAATTGATCAAGCGGCGGCATCATCAAATGCACGGTATGATTGGGATCACTGAGTTCTGACAGCACGTCGACAAAAATACTGCCGGGGATATGGGTGTTTAGCCACCCTGTCTTGCCACAGCGGAAGGAGTAAGTGCCATCCCCGTGGTCGTTTCTGATCACGGAACAATCCAGTATCCGCAGATCCGGATCCTCGAGGTGTTCCTGCAGCCAAGTGCTCTCTACCAGCGGTGTCGGCATTGGTGCGGTAGCATCACTCATGTTCGGGTTTCCCTGGCGAGCATCTCATCGACGCTGCCCAGGAACGGTTTGATCCCGAGCAATAATACACAACAGGCGATAATGCCAAAACCCAGGGTGAATATCGCCAGCGAATAACGGACTGCGTTCGGGTCCCGGAAGACATAATCGGTCAGCAATGCCACACTGGTCGGTCCGCAGCTAATCGAGATCAGGGCCACGACAAAAACATAGGCGCCGATGGCCAGACCGCGCAATTCATTCGGCGTGATAAAATTGATCGCACCCGGCGCCAGTCCAACCGAAGTGCCGAGGAAGGCTATCGTCGGGCATAATAACAGCAGCGCCAGATAAGGATCTGACACGATGACCGATGGGATTCCGAACAACATCGCCCCGATTGCGCCATACACTGAAATCTTCAAATAACTGTCATACCGGCCCCTGGCCACCATCCTGTCCACCAGGATACCCCCCAGTAAAATTCCCAGGGTTCCCAGTATGGCGACAATCAGTCCGAACACAAGACCAATCTTACCGGCGCTCCAGCCGAACGTCCGTATATACATACTCGGGATCCAGGCGAAATAACCGTAGGACAAGGTTGCCTTCAGAGAATAGCCGAGATATACCGTGCCGTAAGTGCGCCAGCGGCTGAAAAAATATCCGGCTGAGTCTTGAAACGATAACTGTTCCCGAGTGCCGCCGGTCATCACCAGTTCATGTCGTG
>JACVQI010000200.1 GCA_015661095.1 Gammaproteobacteria bacterium | reverse complement strand
GTTGATCAGGGAGTCGCGGAAGCGTGCCAGATGACGCGGAATCTTCACGGATTTGCTGAGTACACCGGTTTCCTCGATATAGAGACTGAGTATCTCCCGTAACAGCGATCGGTATTGTTCACGGGTGTAGAGACCCGACACAATCTTGCGTAACGGTGTTTTGCCTTGCCATTGCGCCAGCACCTGATAGGCCGTGGCGATGACCAGTTCGATACGGCGTTGCCGGACCCGGTCGATCGCCGGATAGTCAATGTTGATCGCAGCAGATAAAGAATGCGCCTTGTGCAGAAAGGCCTGATCGATCTCCCTGGCCCGGCGCAGCAGCCGGTCGGTATCGGTATGGTCCGGGGCCTGTCCCGCCCGCACTGCCGCCATGGCACAGGCAATCACATCCTGGTGTTTGTCGATCTCCTTTTCCAGGTTGATTTCCAGAAAGGACTTGAATGGTGGCAGGATTAATTTGAATAACTTGTATTCCTTCAGACCGGTGGCGGTCCGATCACTGAATTCCCGCATCATGTATGCATACGTGGTGCATAAGATGCGGGATCGATCCACCAACCTCGGTTATCAGCCTTTTTTACCGTTCACAGCCTTATGGTAACCCAGTAAGCCGCCCATCAGCGACTTGCACTTGATGTCGCGGAATCCTATATGGCTCAGCAGATCGGTTAACTCCTCTGCTGAATAGAACATGTTCAAGGCATTCATGAAATAATCCCGGCAGTTCAACGCCCAAGGGCCGCTGCTGAATATCCAGGCGGTTACGGTCAGGCACATGCGCAGATAACAATAGTGGACCTTCTGCACCAGCCAGTTATCGGGTCGCAGCATATCGCTGTGATAGAAGTGCCCACCCGGCTTCAGGACGCGTTTGATCTCGGTGAAAACCTCGACTACGCGCAAATGCCGGGAGGCAAACTGCAGCGTAACGACATCAAAGTGGTTGTCGGGAAAGGGCAAATGATGGACGTCGCCGATGGTGCTGTCGATATGCAAACCCAGTTCACCGGCCATCTTGCGGCCAACTTCCTGCATGGCGTGGCTGCGGTCGATGGCGTAAACCTGCAGATCCGGCTGTTTTTTCAGCATCGCGATACCGATAGCATTGGTGCCGGCGCAGACATCTAACGCCTTCTGTCCCGGTCGCAGCTCAATCATGGACAGGAATTGCTCCCGGAAATAATCCCAGAGCCCAAGACTGGCCACGGAATTGGCCCGGTCATAATAGGCGGCCACATCCGCGAATACATGATCCAGTTCCTGGGTCCAGACATGCTTAAACGAATTTTCCCGGATGTCCTCCCGTTCGGAGAAAGGTATGGTGCGTGCCCCGTTTGCCATGTGCATTACCCCATCTAAATTATGTGAATTGTTATGCCCGAGGGTTCTAAGTATACCTCAGTTCCGCGGGACTTAAACGACGTGCCTGAAGATGATATTATTTAATACCAGAAGGTAGTGTAACCAGTTTTGATCTTTATCAAGGGGTAGAAACTCCCGATCCATTACCCTGCAAACTATAAGAATAAATCATCAGACAACCGGGTCCTGTACCGGCACAAGGTAGAAAATATGGATAAGTTTCAAGCAGATATAGCGATTATCGGTGGCGGTGGCGCCGGTTTGCGCGCGGCGATCGCCGCAGCGGAAGCCGATCCTGCACAGACTATCGCGCTGATATCCAAAGTCTATCCGATGCGCAGCCATACCGTGGCTGCGGAAGGCGGCTCAGCGGCGGTTACACAGGCCCATGACAGTCTCGAACACCATTTCAACGATACGGTAACCGGCGGCGATTGGCTGTGCGAACAGGATGTCGTCGAATATTTCGTCGCCCATTCCCATGAAGAAATGGTGCAAATGGAACACTGGGGTTGCCCGTGGAGCCGCAGGGATGACGGTCATGTCAACGTTCGCGCCTTCGGTGGTATGAAGATCGAGCGCACCTGGTTTGCGGCCGACAAAACCGGCTTTCACATGCTGCATACCCTGTTTCAGACCTCCATGAAATATCCTTCGATCAAACGCTTTGATGAGTACTTCGTCTGTGATTTGATCGTAGAGGATGGCCAGTGCCGTGGCCTGGTCGCCATCGAGATCGCCACCGGAAAATTTATCTTGATCCAGGCCAAATCCGTCATCATCGCCACCGGCGGCGCCGGCCGGGTATTCCGGGAAAACACCAATGGCGGGATCGTTACCGGCGATGGCATGGCCCTGGCCTACCGCCATGGCGTACCGCTGCGGGATATGGAATTCATGCAATATCATCCGACCTGCATGCCGGCCACCGGTTTGTTGTTTACCGAGGCCTGCCGCGGTGAAGGCGGTTTTCTGCTGAACAAGGATGGTTACCGTTACCTGCAGGACTATGGCCTGGGGCCGCCGTCCGATACACCGGTCAACAAGTACATGGAACTGGGGCCGCGCGATCGCCTGAGCCAGGCGTTCTGGCATGAACATCAAAAGGGCAACACCATGCAGGGACTAAATGGACCGTATGTGCACCTGGATATGCGTCATCTGGGCGAAAAAAAGTTGCGTGAACGTCTGCCGCAGATCTACGAACTGGCGGAGGAATTCATGGGTGTCGACCCCGCGCATGAACCGATACCGGTGTTGCCGGCGGTGCATTACACCATGGGCGGCATCATGGCCGATGGCCGGACGGCATCCATCATCCCCGGGCTGTATTCGGTGGGTGAATGTTCGAGCATCGGTTTACATGGCGCCAATCGTCTCGGTTCCAATTCCCTGGCCGAGCTGTGTGTGTTCGGCAAAGTGGCTGGAATCGAGGCGACCAACCATGCCAGGGCCGCGGCGCCGGCCAAGATCTCAACGCTGGAGCAACAGGCCGAAGACATCTGCGCGCGCGCCCTCGCCATCCTCAGCAACCCCGACGGCGGTGAACGAATCGCGACACTCCGCACGGAGATGGCGGGGAGCATGGAAAACGGCTGTGGCATTTACCGTAAAGGCGCGGATATGCAGTCGACCTGCGACAAAATCGCCGAACTCAGGGAGCGCTATAAGAATATCAAGCTGGATGATGGCTCCAGGGGCTGGAATACCGAATGGTTACTGGCGCTGGAACTCGGATTCCAACTGGAGGTGGCCCAGGTCATTGTGCATTCGGCCATCAACCGCAAGGAATCGCGCGGCTCCCATCAGCGTCTCGATGGCTATGAGCAGCGTGACGATGCTAATTATCTGAAACACACGCTTGCTTATCATGCAGGCGCTGCCGCCCCCCGTATTGAATACGGGGATGTGAAGATCACCAAGTCCCAACCGGGCATCCGCGCCTATGGCGCCGCCGGGGAGAAGGCGGAACAGGAACGCAAACAGACAGGTAAAACCAGTGGCTGATACTACCAAAACCATCGAAATCGAAATCCTGCGTTACCGTCCGGAACAGGATCAGGAACCGGTCTGGCAAAGTTATCAGGTACCGTTCACTGACGATATGTCCGTCCTGCAGGGCTTGCAGTATATCAAAGACCATCTGGACGGTACGGTCAGTTTCCGCTGGTCCTGCCGCATGGCGATATGCGGCAGTTGCGGCATGATGATCAACAACCAGCCCATGCTGTCCTGCAAGACCTTCCTGCGCGATTTTTATCCGGCCAGGATCCAGATTGAGGCGCTAAGGCATATGCCTATCGAGAAGGATCTGATTGTCGATATCAGCGACTTTATCGGCAAACTGGAAAGCATCAAACCCTATATTATTCCGAAAGCGGCCCGCAGTCTGGAGCAGGGGGAATACCTGCAAACCCCTGAGCAACGGGACAAATACGAGCAATTCAGTTCCTGTATCAACTGTCTGCTGTGTTACGCGGCCTGTCCGCAATATGGCCTGAATCCGGAGTTCACCGGCCCGGGCGTGCTGGCGCTGCTGCACCGTTACAATGCCGATTCGCGTGACGGTGGCCGCGCCGAACGGATGGCGGTGGTCAATGCCGATACCGGCGTCTGGGGTTGTACCCTGGTTGGTTATTGCTCGGAGGTTTGTCCCAAGCAGGTCGACCCGGCCGCGGCCGTCAACCGGAACAAGGTCAACAGCACTCTGGACTATTT
>JACVQI010000199.1 GCA_015661095.1 Gammaproteobacteria bacterium | reverse complement strand
AGAAATACTATCAGCGGCACGATGGCACGTATGCCCATGATCACTTCCACCCAGGGTGTGGTTTTATACCATGGCGGCAGATTGCCGGCGCCAGTCGCCACCGTCGCCTGTTGAATGATTTCCTCAACGGTGGTTGTTTCGGCGACAAACATGGCCAGCAATAAAACGGCTATAACCGGGAACAATGATGCCAGGGTGACTATCCCGAAGCCGGATAAAGAGGAGCGACCGGTGCCTGCTGATGAAGCAATGCCTATCCCCAGCGCTATAACCAGAGGCACAGTCACTGGGCCGGTCGTCACACCACCACAATCCCAGGCCAGCCCCAGGATTTTATTCAGTTCAGGATCCAGCATGAAATATACAGTGAGCGCCAGGGTCGGGATGACGGAGAGGTAGATCAACGGTTTCAGACTCCAGCCGTACAGGAAGCGCAAGGTTCCCAGTACAGCCGCCAGACCCACACCAATCCCAACAACCAGGACCAGGGGCGTGGCCCAATCATTTAACAAGGCATAGAGATAAGGTGCGTTATTAACATCGACGATGGCGCCAGCTTGCTGTAAGGCGCCGATCGCAGGTTCCGCGAAAGTCACACCGATGCCGAGCAGAAAAGTAATCGCCAATACTACTGGTAACGATGATTTAGTAGGCAAAACATGACCGATGGTTTCTCCGAATGGCATCAAACCGACCTTCAGCCCTTCTATGAAGAGCATCAACCCGATAATGACCGAGAACAGGCCGGCGCTGATGCTCCAGGATTCGACCACATTTTGCCGTAAGATAAGCAGCTGAAACAAAAACATATAAACTGCCAGTGGGATAACAGCCTTGATCTGATCCAGTAAGCGAACACTGAGGTAAGGTTTTACCAGACGGTAAATATCTATATTTCGTAACTCCAGTCTGGGGGGGCGGTAAGGGAGATCATTGCCATAGGCATCTTTTCCGATCTCGGGGGCCAGGTCGTTATAGCTGACTTCTTTCTGCCGGATGGAGATTTCACGGACGTAGGACCCGAACCGGATAGATTTTGTCATGGTTACGCGGATTAGTATTGAGAATGGGTTATTGTGTTACACAACATGTTGAATGGATCTTAACAAGTTATGCAGGTAATTTGAAATTGATACACCATTGATTCAGAATTTAAATTTGAAATTCCGTCATCAGTTGCCGTCAGGAAAACTTTAATAACAGAGTTACAAAACCGGTATTTTATAGGGTGCCCCGACCACTTCCTGCACCAGCCTGGGCACCAGATAACCGGGCAGTTGCCGGCGCATGTTTTCCTGCAGCGACCGGGCCGTCTCCATAGCGACTTCGAAATGGCCGGCCCCGGCGACCTTGTCCAGTACATGTAGATAATAGGGCAGTACACCGTACTGCAACAGCCGTTCAGACAGGGCAGTCAGTACGCTGGCATCATCATTCACGCCATGCAGTAACACGGTCTGATTCAGCAGGGTGATCCCGCAGGCGCGGATGCGGTCAAAGGTCATACCGACCAGTTCGTCGATTTCCTGCGGGTGATTGCAGTGATTGACGAGTACGGTGCGTATTGCAGTCGCGGCCAGTATCTCCAACAGCCTGTCTGTGATGCGGCTGGGAAGGACCGAGGCGATTCGGGTATGGATGCGCAAACGTTTGAGGTGTCCGATCTCGCCCAGCAGGTTCAGCAGATGATCTAACCTGTCATCCGCCAGCATCAGCGGATCGCCGCCGCTGAGTATGACCTCGGTAATGCTGGGGTCGTTGCGGATATAGTCCAGGGCCGGGCCCCAGGCGTTTTTGGCGGTGTGGTTCTCGGCATAGGGAAAATGTCGCCGGAAACAATAGCGGCAGTGGATGGCACAGGCGCCGGTTGTGATCAGCAGTACCCGGCCGTGATATTTGTGCAGCACTCCTGGTGCTGTTTGCTTTTTCAATTCTTCGAGAGGGTCGGTGCAATAACCCGGTTGCTGCCGGTCTTCGGCCAACAGCGGCAGAACCTGTCTTAATAATGGATCGCCGGGATCGCCGCCGCGGATATTAGCCAGAAAATGCGGCGGGATGCGGATCGGAAATGTCGACAGTGAAGTATTGGCAAGGGGAAGATCCGCCGTGGCCAAACCCAGCTGTTCCAACAGGGTGGTCGGATCCCGGATGGATTGTTGCAGTTCTGTTTGCCAATTCGATATTTGCATCGATTACCCGCATATTGTACCAAGGCGCTGATTAAAGCACGACCAATCCTAGCAGATAATGATTTCACCCATTCTATCTATTTCAACGGTTAATACCCTCATCGCTAATCGCGCCCTCGCTAGTTCTGGCCTGCGCAAAACGCACATACTCCCTCAAACATATGAAGTGATATGTTTTCGGTCGTGAGCACGTTTTGCACAACCCAGTCCGACGCGATCATCACGATTCCTTGGTACAATATGCGGGTTCAGGTATCATACGCGGCCTTATTCCGTTACTGCATATCTTTTCAGGTTTTCCCCGGACAGAGGTTCAGGCAGGGCGGGTTTATTTATTGCACTGGAAAAATTTTATGGCGACATTTTCGACGAATGAATTCAAGAATGGCATGAAGTTGATGATCGACGGGAATCCCTGTTCCATCATCGATTGTGATTTTGTCAAACCCGGCAAGGGCCAGGCCTTTGCCCGGGTAAAACTGCGTAATTTAAAGACCGGGCGGGTCATGGAAAAAACCTATAAATCCAGCGAGTCGGCGGAAGGCGCGGATGTCGCCGATATGACCATGCAATACCTCTACGCGGATGGCGAGATGTGGTATTTCATGGATCCGGAAAGTTATGAACAGCACCTCGCCGGTGAGTCAGCCGTGGCGGACGCCAGGCAATGGCTGAAGGGCGAGGAGATGTGTATTGTGACTTTGTGGAACGGCGTGCCGCTGGCCGTGTCGGCTCCCAACTTTGTCGTTCTGCAAATCACTGAGACCGATCCCGGCATCAGGGGCGATACCGCTACCGGTGGGACCAAACCGGCTACGCTCGAAACCGGGGCCGTGGTTAGGGTGCCGCTGTTCGTGGAACAGGGTGAGAAGATCAAGGTGGACACGCGCACAGCCGCCTACGTCAGCCGCGCCAAGTAATATTAATCAGGGTGTATAAAACACGGGTGAAGTCCAGGCCCGCTCTTGATGCGTCGGCGGGACATTGTCAGGTATGGGTAGCTTGTTCCGCACGGCCAGATAAGTGGGCCAGCGTGGCGTCGGGATCTCGATGACCCGGGCGTAATACACTGCCGTCGACGCCGGATCGAAATCCGGATCCTGCCATTCCCCGCTCAACTGCACCGCACCGATGGCGTTGGTGTAGGTCGCCGTGTTTACGTCGACGGTACTGCCGACATCTGGCACTTTGCCCATGCTCGCATCGATTTTTCGCTCCCCGGACCACACCACATCATAAATTCGTTCCTGGCTGACTCCGTCCTTGCGCCAGACTTTCACGATCTGGATCCGATCCAGATTGGCGCCATCCGGATCCTTGAGGGCCTGCAATAAAAAGCGTGGTCCCTGCGGAGGTTTATCAGTTGCGGTCAGATCACCACCCATGGGCACGCCACCGGCATAGGCTTGTTGCAACCAGTTATTTTGCCAGACCAGTCCGGCCGGATAATCCCAGCCCGCGAACAGACGCACCTGGATGCGCGGACCGGAGGTCGCATATACTTCCCGTCGTTTCATGGCCGCGAAGATCGCCAGCCGGGTATTCTGTTCCGCCCAGACGCCGGTGATGCCGCTGGCGGCAAGGGCCGTGATCGGCGCGCGGATGACCTGATTTATAGTGGTCAAGACCCTGGCAACGTTATCGCCGAAGGGAAAGTCGCCGGTCCCCAGCGCTCCGGTGTGGTTGTCTTCTTCAGTGGCCGAGGTCGAAGAGTGATAATCACTCGAACCGATCATGCCATATTGATAAGGATTAACGCCCACACGCTCGGCAATCTCCATGCCGCGGGCATAACCTTCACGGGCGTAACTGCCATGCGGGCTGGCGCGTTCACCCTGGACATAATGATCGAGGATTTCAAAACCTGCGAACTCATCAGTTGGCGACAGCTCGGGGTGG
>JACVQI010000198.1 GCA_015661095.1 Gammaproteobacteria bacterium | reverse complement strand
ATATAGCAGATTTCTCCGAACACAGCACCCGGGGGTAATATCGCCACCATCCTGGTCCTGTCACCGTCACGGCGGATGACATCGACTTCACCGGACAATATCAGGTACATGCTGCGGCCCAGGGTATCCTGTTCGACCAGTAAATCCCCGGCCTTGAATTCATGTAATTCTGATATCAACACCGCCTTGCCACCGTCATGGACAGGATCTGGTACAGGCCAACCAGCCTGACCCTGGTCATGATGATGGGCGTGATCAGGAGATTGGCGATGATCGATATCAGCATGGTTGCCGCGGACAACGCGCCGAACTGGGCGACGACGGTGAAATTGGACAGCAGCAGAATACCGAAACCGAAAGAGAGGGCCAGACTTGACACAATCAGCGGCGTAGCCGTCTCGTCAACCGCGATGCGCACGGCCCCGGCATAATCAGATGTGCGCCGGCAGAGTTCGTTATAGCGGGCCAGCAGGTGGACTGTCCCGTCGATCGCGATACCGATGGAGATCACCGCGACCATGGCGGTGCCGGGATTCAGGGGTATTTCCAGCACTCCCATGATGCCGAACATCACGGCGATCGGAATCACGGCGGGAATCAATGCGATCGCGCCACCCTTGAAGGAGGTAAACATGGCAGACATGATCAGAAAGATCAGGACCAGCACACTGAATAGCGCCTCTACCTGTCCCACCATCAACGTCTCGGCTGCTTTGTTCACCATCAGGTTCTCGCCGATGACATGCGTGCTGATGTCATTGCCGGCGGTATCCTCAACCACATCCTTGAGTTCGTTGATATACTGGTTCAGGGTGTGCGAATCCGTGATGTGATGCCTGACGACGATATTGGCGCTGCTGAAATCGTGATTGACGTATCTGTCAAGATCGCTGCTGTGGAAAAATAGCAGATATTGCGACACCAGTTGCCGGGTTTGCGGCAGCGTGAGGCTGCCGCGATCACCAAGAAATTCCCTGTTTACGAATTGCATATGATCGGCGATGGAAATACTGCGGTCATACACCCCTTGTTTCTCGAGAAAGCGTTGTATCTCCGCCAGTTTTGCGATATTGGCTGGCTCCTTGAAGGCATTCGCAACTTTCGCGTCCAGGGTGATGGAAAATATTTTCACTCCCGCCAGGTCCTCGTGGATCTGCCTGGTCTGCTCGATTAACGGCCGATCACTCGGGAAATAGGACATCGGGTCATTGGTCACGTAAAGCTTGGAGGCCTGATAAGTGAAAAAACCGCAAAGAATTACGGTCACTCCCAGAATCTGATACGGGAATTTTTCCTGTGAGCTGCGGAAGAACCGCATTATGCTGCCGGGTATCCCGGTATTCTGTCTCAGCTTTCTGGAAGCGACGGCATGCTCGGATCCGAGCGTGGAAAGCATCAGCGGCACGGACAGTATCGTGATAACGCCATTCATGATGAAGGCAAAGGTCGAGGCGATGGCAAAATGCTGTATCAAAACGATATCGCTGAAGATATTGCTGGCGAAGCCCATGGCCGTGGTGGAGAGCGTCAGTATCAAAGGGAACCCCATATGCCTGGCCATATAGCGTATGGCGTGATACTTGACGCCCTGCTCATCGTTGTCGAGTCCTCGGAAATACGCCGCCATCATGTGCGTATCTTCCGTGGAGCCGATGACAATGATCAGGGACGGCAGCATGGCGCTTAATATATTCACCGGAACACCGGTCCAGCCCATCATGCCAAAAGTCCAGATGATGGTTATTAACGATGTAATCACGGGCACTATCGCGGCCAGGACGCTGCGCATGAAGAATACGATGCATAACACCAGGATTCCCGCCGATAAGGGTCCCAGCAGCATGAAATCCTCATACAGGCTGGTTTTAAGCTCAGCGTCTACACGAGGCCCACCGACCTGGAACAACTGTTCAAACTCAGTCTGATGCAGGTTCATTACCTGCTCGAGCGCTTCGTAAAACGGCCGGCTGAAATCCTGATCGCCTTCCTGCTCCTTCAGGGAGATCAGCATGGCGGTGACATTGCCATCACTGGAAAAAAAGTTCCCCCGATACAGCGGATTCTCCAGAGCCCGCTGTTTCGCCGCCAGGGCATCTTCCTGGTTTTGCGGCGCTTCGGACAAGACCGGAACGGCATCGATATTACCTTCCCGGCCCTGTATCGTATGTAAACTGAACAGGCTGTCGACACGGCTGACAAATTCGATGCGCTCAATGTCTTTATGCAGACTTTCCAGTGCCTGTAACTTCGCCGGCGTCCACAAATTCGGGTCTCTGATATAGACGATCGTCATGTTATCAGTCCCGAACTGTCCGGTGATTTCCTGATAGATGAGACGATTCGGGTCACTGGCGGGAATCAGGCTGTCGACGCCGGTATCCACCTTCAACCGGAGGAGTCCAAATCCCGCAAACAGGGTAATCAACAGCAGAGTTAATCCCACCGCCCTGCGGTAATTAAGACCCAGCATGAAGAGCCGCAAAATCATGGCGCAACCGGCTCCATGGTCTGGTTAGTTTCGTCGGTCACGCCTGCGCCGGCCGGATCGGCCTCCGTTGTGGAGGTACCCGCTGCTGCCGCTGGATCCAGCGGTGGATAGCTGGCCAGTATCCATTCCCTGCTGAACATCGACGCCGGCACGTAGTCTTCCGAAAAGACCCGGCGACTTATCTTGATCAGCGATCGATGCTTTTGTTTTTTCTCGTCCATCAGGATGGTGTCGGCCCGCCACATATCCTCATCAATTTTTTTGAGATCGTGAAAGCTCTGCCGTTTGTTCAATAGACCCTGGCGGTCGAAATGATCGGTCCGGGTGATAAAAAAGTTGTCCCGCATGACATGATGGCGCCTGAGCCGCTGTCGCAAATCCGACTGGTCCGGCATCGTATAAACATCGATGACGAAGTATTCGACAGCGTCAATTTTTTCATCGTCAACACGCTCATATTCATACTCGTCCAGATTTTCCTCGGTCAGATCCGCCATGGCAAAGTCAGTGCCGATGAGGTTGCCGCCGCTGCCCGCACCGGAGCTTTCCAGAAATTTTGCGCCTAGCGCAGGCAGATAAATGGTCGAAGTGGTTTTACCCTGCGGGTCGCGTTGCGCGAACATCGTCACACCTTTCACTTCCGGCGGTGTTTCAAAAACATACAGTAATTTCATCTCGCCGTTCTCCTCAATCCTTGAATAGCGGCGGGCCTGGCGCGTATCCCGCTGTCCTTCCTTGTCCACTATGACCAGCGAGTGCTCTTCATAAACATAAGGGAACTCGTGATGCCGATGGTAGACTTCCTGCATGATTTGCAGTCCGCTCCAGTAACCTACCGCGGCCACCTGTGCCACCGTAAGCAGCAATCCATTCGCAACCATTAAACCAGCCAGCACTTTGAATTGCCGGCCTCTGGAGCCGGATGGATGGCGCTGTAATAAGGAGTTCATTCGTTCATTGCTCCGGTTGCCTGTTCTGTGCGGCCAGAATTTCATCCGCGATTTTCCGGCTCAACTGCCCGTAGAGCTCACGCATTTCACCTGCCATCAGGCCATAATCCCGTTCCTCAACCGGGGAGGCACTTTGCAGATTCAGGGAATGTACTCCCAATGGCTCCGAAGTTTCTCCAGTGATGAGTTGCCAGCGGGCAGCCAGCTTCACCAGCCCATCGCTGTCTCTTTCAAATTGATCGATATGAATCTCCAGACGATAATCAGGCACGGCCGATGAGCGGCTGAGTGGCGTGGAGATCGCTGAAGTTCCCAGCAAGCCGGCCAGATTCCGTGCCATGGTCCGCATCAGGTTCTTGCGCAGATTTTCCGCCCACTGATTGAATTCCGAAAAATGCAGACTGTTATCTTCTTCGCGGGTGGCGATATGCGAACGCTCAAGATATTCCGGCACATGCAGATTCAGTATTTCAATCGCCAACTGGTCGTCAGCTCCGCCGTCCGCTGCAGGTAAGTCCAGTGGATTAACGGTATAGAAGCGAACTGTACCGCCACCACCCGCGGAACAGCCCGACAGCAGCCAACCGGCCAGAATCGAGGCGGCGGCAAGGTTTTTAAGCATCAATGACAAGTTACTCATGAATTATTCTCCTTCAGCATCCTTGCCAAGAATTAATGCCTGTGGCTGCCGTTCCAGGGATTCCACCAGCGTTCTGATGGAACGGGCGGTTTCTTCCAGCTCGCTGATCATTTCAATCAGATTGTATTGCAACGGTGAATTCGGCTGCAGGATACGATCAAGGCATTGCGGGCCGCCGTAATCGTGGCCTTGAGATCGGCTTCGTCGACTTTGGTCAAAATGCTTCTCAGCGCCTTCATGGCATCATCGAGCTCCGCTACCGCGGTATTAACCTCGGGGGCGTTGATCAGTTTGTTCGCGCCTTCCAGCGAACCGAGTAACTCCTCGCCAATCTTGTCGACCTTGACCCGATCCAGTTTGGCCACAAAGGCCTCGATTGAGTCGGTAATCGCACCGAACCCGGACGGAATGGTCGGCAATTCCGGTACCGTGGAATCTGCCGCCACCAGTTTTACCGGCGTATCGGGGAACATTCCCAGATCGACGTACAGCTGTCCGGTTATCAAGCTGCCGGTTTGCAGGCGGGCACGCAGACCCTTGTCGATCAATGGTTGCAGGCTCTCATAGGGACTTACGCCATTGGCATCTCGTTGCGTAATCCGTTCCGGCTCGATTTCCAGCAAGACCGGGATCCGGAATGAGGTCGCTTCATTATCGAACTCCAGGGAGATATCCAGTACCGACCCGATCTTGATGCCCTTGAACTCCACCGGCGCACCAATGCTCAAACCACGCACCGAACTTTCGAAATAGGCGACGAAATTGATCTTGCGGGTATAGGCATAGCGTTGGATGCTCCGGTAATCATCATACAGCGTGAAGATCAGACTTTCGACATTGTCTCCCGCCGGTTCCTGTGTATCTGGTGTATCGAAGGCAATACCCCCATAGATCATCGAAGCCACGGATTCGTATCTGACATTGAGTCCATCCGCGGTCATCGACACATCCAGGCCGCTAACATTCCAGAAACGGGTATTGCCACGGATGAGTTGATCATAAGGGTCTTTGATAAAGGCGTGTATATAGACGCTGCGGCTGTCGTTACCCAGTTCATGGCCGAGTACCTCGCCAGCCTGGAGACCCCGGTAATAAATCGGCGAACCGGTATCTATTGACCGCAGTTTTTCCGCGATCAAAACAATCTTTTTGCCCACCTCGTCGGAAGTCACCACCGGCTGCTCCTCCAGGCCGGTGAAATGCGATTGCCGCGAGCCCCTGCCGGGCTCGATTTCGAGATAAGCGCCGGAGATCAAGGTACTGAGCCCGGAGGCGCCGCGAAAACTCAGTTGCGGCTTGACCACCCAGAAGCGGGTATTGCGGCGGAAAAAGGATTCCGTACCTTTATTGAACTGGACAGTCAATATCACATTGGAAAAATTCTCGCTGAACCGGATGCCCTCGACCACACCGATTTCGACATTTTTATATTTGGCCTTGGTCCTGCCGACTTCGATGCCATCCGCGGTCTTGAAGGTAATGGTCACCAGCGGTCCCTGCTCGGACAGGGTTTTGACGATCAGCCAGCCGCCGACGATCGCGGTAATCAAGGGGATCAACCACACCACCGAGGGGCCGGAACGTTTGCTGATTTTGGGGCTGGCCGCTTCCATCGTGCTTTAGTTTATCTCCGACTGCATCTGACTATTGTCCCAGATCAGGCGTGGGTCGAAACTGCGGGCGGCGAAC
>JACVQI010000197.1 GCA_015661095.1 Gammaproteobacteria bacterium | reverse complement strand
TGAACCAGCCCATGGATAACATTGCTTCGCATCAAACCAGCGCCCACCACTGGTCCAACGCAGATAATGCCGGTTACGCACCCGTCCTACCCAATCCCATCCCGATGCCTCGACTTCGAGAAACCAGGTTGTCCTGAATCCTGCGTCCGTTACTAATATTGGCTGGCAGTTAGCCGGTAATAGGGCCTTGAGCTGACGCAAAAATTGTCGATGGGTTTCCCGTTTTTCTTTCGTCCTTATCGTATGTACTTCTTCATAGAGCGTGATAGAACGACCTTCCAGTGCCATGGCGGCACGTAACACAAAGTGTTGCTTGTATTCGTCCAGGTCCGACCAGTCAATCAAAATCACCGGTCGCATTCGGGAACCAATGCATTGATGACATATGCCTCGATATATCTCCATCAGTTCAGCATGAAGATGGCTATTGGATAACAACCGATCGGCCCGCTTAATATTATGTTTATGGCTCGTTTCACTCTGGATCGACCGTCCCAGGTCAGTCACAGTGAGTCGCCTGCCAATCAGGGCCGCAAGGATATTTGCTTCGAGTGAATCGCGACGTGTCTGATGCATAGTCGGACAGGTATTCATCATTAATTTATGTAACACTGTTTGTGCCTGCATGGTGAGTTTCTCCCGATTTGTGCCTGCATGGTGAGTTTCTCCCGATCGTTTCGTAATTCGTCTTTCGATCTGATCGGCGAACACCATGCAGGTTCACTTATTCAGTGCATTCTTTTCTTAACTGATTGTTTTTGATCCACTTTTTATTTAAATTCGAGGGGATGTCTCAGGGTCAGTGTCGATTGAAATAAACAGGCTGAGAAATATCAGTCTGTTTATATAAAATTAATTCGACGATTTCACCGTATAGCCGTCGGAGTTTTTTTCCACCCAGCGCTCACCGGTTTCCAGTTTCTCCTTCTTCCAGAATGGCGCTGTGTGCTTCAGATCCTCCATGATATAGCGGCAGGCGTCGAAGGCGTCACCCCGGTGCCCGGACCAGACGGCGACCAGGACGATCGGTTCGCCTATATCAATCTGGCCAACCCGATGGATCCCCGGTGCCCGGACCAGACGGCGACCAGGACGATCGGTTCGCCTATATCAATCTGGCCAACCCGATGGATCACCAACGTCTCTAGCAACGACCACCGTTGTTGGGCCTGCTGACAAATCGCGCTCAAGTGCTTCTCCGTCATGCCCGGATAAAATTCCAGTATCAGGCCTTCGATACGGTCGCCCTCGTTGAAATCCCGCATGCTGCCGACAAAGCTGGCGGTGGCCCCATATTTTCCGCAACAGTCCATGGCTGCCTGATATGCGGTTAACTCGGCATAGGGATTGAAAGGCTTATCCCGAAGCTCTATCTTCATTTAACCGCCTGATACTTTTGGGAAAAAGGCAACTTCGTCGCCATCCTTGACGACTGTGTTATTGTTCGTGTACTCCATGTTCAGAGCCGTCAGGTAGGCAGTCGAATCATGCACATTACCCTTGACCATGTTCCAGATATCCATCACCGTCATGCCTTCCCGGAATTCAATCGTATCTTCGCCACGCCCGATCAATTCACGCAGGTTGGCAAAATATTTAACCTTGATCGACATCTGTTACTGCACCTCGTTTCGCTTTTCAACAAAGATATCCGTATTATATGTGCTATCCCTTGAGACTGCATGGCTATCTGAACACATACAACCCCAGGATTTATGGGCAAATTGACACATTTCAATCAGGCTGGTGATGCGCACATGGTCGATGTCGGCGCCAAGGCCGCCACGCGCAGAATGGCCATCGCCGAGGGCCGCATCCGCATGCAGGCCGAGACGCTGGACTTGATTGTCAAAGGCGGACATCAGAAAGGCGACGTCCTGGGCATCGCCAGGGTAGCGGGTATCATGGCGGCAAAAAAAACCGCGGATCTGATTCCCCTATGCCACCCGTTAACCCTCACCCATGTGGAAATCACCCTGGAACCGGAGCCGAAAAAAAACACTGTCTACTGCCGCTCACAGGTAGAAACCACCGGCCAGACCGGCGTCGAGATGGAGGCCCTCACTGCCGTACAGATCGCGTTGCTGACGATTTATGACATGTGTAAGGCCGTTGATCGCGGCATGTCTATCGAGCAGGTGCGATTACTCGAGAAGTCCGGCGGGAAATCAGGTACGTGGAAGCGTGAGAAGTAAAAAATAAAAAGATTAAGTGGTAAATAATTTTGTGAAGTGCTTCACTGAGATCAATCCGACCTGCAATCAGCCCATTTATTATTAACTTTTTACTTTTAACTTTTCACTTTTAACTACATACGCCACATCCGCTGCCTGTCGATGTTCCTTCACATCGTGGACCCGGAACAGCCTGACTCCAGCCATGACACCGATGACAGTCGTCGCGCTGGATGCGCCGACCAGCTCCTTCCTGTCTTCTACCTGACAAACACTGGATAAAAATGCTTTGCGGCTGGCTCCAATCAGGATAGGGAACCCTGTATCCGCAAAACGACCCAGGCTGGCCAGTAACAGCAGGTTGTGCTCCATAGTTTTACCAAATCCAAAGCCGGGGTCCAGTATCAGGTTTTGTTTGTTCACGCCCGCCTGCATCGCAGTCTCGACCCGGCTGAGCAGATAGGCGCGAATATCCTCTATCACGTCGTCATAGGCAGGATTGTGCTGCATGGATGCTGGCGTACCCTGCTTGTGCATCAGAATGATGGGAATATTGTTTGCGGCGGCCAGTTGCAATATACCGGCATCATCCTCGCCAGCGGCAATATCGTTAATCATGCCGGCGCCGGCGGCACAAGCAGCCCTGGCCACTGCCGTCAAAGTGGTATCGACGCTGATGGTGATCCGGTCCGGCAGTTGTTTTCGCAACCCGGAGATGACGGGTACGACACGCCGGACCTGTTCCTCGGCCGGGATACGATCCGCGCCGGGCCGGGTAGATTCACCGCCGACGTCGATGATATCCGCGCCCTCAGCCACCATTCGTAGTCCATGGTCGATGGCCACCTCCGTGGTGTAAAAGTCACCGCCATCGGAAAAGCTGTCCGGGGTCACGTTCAGGATGCCCATAATGTCAGGCCTGTTACTTGCGACAAGATTCAGATCAGCCATGCAGTCATCACCGTCCGGATTTTTGGTCATAGTAGCGGCGTAACAATATCGCCAGTTCTGTCACCGTTCCCGCCCCTAACTTAGTTTTGATCTCCCTGCTGGCTACCGCCACAGATTTGAAATTCAGGCCCAGCCGTTTCGCGATCTCACTGGTGCGATTGCCCTGGGTGAGAAGCTGGAGGATTTCAATCTCCCGCGTGGAAAGTTCAGGTTGGTTATTGTTCATGATTGATAGCAGGCATCCACCAGAGTGGGTAAGACGTTTCTCGGTTAATGAAGCCGAATTACAATCTAAAACTCACCCCGTTCAGCCGCCTCCAAGACAGCGATGAATTCCTTCGCAGACTGGTACCGGTCCTGTGGTGCCTTGGCCATGGCCTTGTCAATAATAGGTTGGTAGCGGCCCAGTTCCGGGGGTAACCGCGGTATCTCATCATAGATATGTTTGTAGATCAGGGCCACGGGCGTATTCGCCTGGTAGGGTTTCTGTCCGGTCAGCAATTCATACAGCAGGACCCCAGCACTGTAGAGATCCGCGCGATGATCGATCGTCTTGCCGGCACCCTGTTCCGGGCTCATATAAACGGGTGTGCCTAACACCTGACCGACGGTCGTCAGATCCAGATCCTGCCCCAATTTCTTGGATATACCAAAATCAGCCAGAGCCAGACTGTCATCGCCACGAAACATGATATTGGCCGGTTTCAGGTCGCGATGCACTATACCGACACTGTGTATGGCATCCAGTCCATAGACAATATGTGTCATTAAATTGATGGCGACATCCTCGGGTATCCGCAACTCCATACGTTGTTTCAAATCGCCACGCGAAAAAAATTCCATGGCAATAAAGCCATAAGTCTCGGTCAGACCATGTTCATAAATATGCACCACGAACGGACTGTGTATGGCGGCGATCAGTTTAGCCTCCTGGATAAACCTTTTCACCAGTGATTGGTCCTTGATTCTAGTCAGATCCAGCACCTTGAGTACCACCGACAAACCATCGGCGACGCGTTCGGCCAGGTAAACCTTCGACATCGCCCCCTCGCCGATGATCCTTACGAACTTGTACCCGATATCAGAGTCGGCCTTGCGGAGCGCCTCCTTATTGATATTGATGCGTTGGATGATTTTAGTCGCTTCGTCCATAATCGCTTTATCTTCCTGCAGCTTTTGCGGGCTGTGTGACGCCGAATTTTTAACCATATCGGCGAGCCGCTTGGGAGAAATATCCTTTTTATTGATATAGTCTGCGGCGCCGAGTTTGACCGCCTTCACGGCGATGTACTCATCCCCTTCCGCGGTTAGCACGATCGTTGGTGGAAAGCCTGGCTTTTTACCGTACGCCTGCAGCCATTCCAGACCGTCCTCTGTCTCGCTTAACTTATAATCCAGCAACAGGATATCGTAGCGTGACCAATCAAAATTATCCGGCGGCCGCCCCAGCTTCTCTACCTGATACTCAGTGATTTTGGGATTATCCAGCTCCTTGGTCAGATACAGACGCACCAATGCCCTGAAATCAACTGAGTCGTCGATAATCAGAATATTCATGGTGGCAAATTTGGCAGTATATGGAAATCACAGTTCGAGAAAGAGATTCTATGATAATTATTATTAATAATCAATAGGTTATAAACTAATCATAAGAATTGAAGTTAATACTGGGTACAAAATGTATTATACAACAATACCCCGCCTGGATGTCTTAATTAGCCGCCAGATTGGCCATTCTCTGCTTATTCAGAATAATTTCAGACAGAACTTATGTCGCTTAAGCTTTCCTTATGACGACAGTATTGATGAACAATCCTTGCTTGAATTAGGCACATGAATCTTTTATGGTGAGCGCCCCTCGTGCCTGGCAGCCGCGGAGATCAAATAAACAATTGCCGGATTAGCTCAGTTGGTAGAGCGCCCGCCTTGTAAGCGGATGGTCGGCGGTTCAACTCCGTCATCCGGCACCAGTTACAGAATTCAGATTATATGTGTTCGTCGTCCCATTTATTTTTATCCCATGAACCGCCGTTATTGGATTGGTCGGCGGCTGATAGCCTGCTTCCTTGCA
>JACVQI010000196.1 GCA_015661095.1 Gammaproteobacteria bacterium | reverse complement strand
GCGAAATAACCCTGGTTGCCGGCATAACTCCGTTCGATATCATCCAGATCCTTATCCGACGGCGCCGCGCATGTTGATAGGGAGTATTCTCTGAGGATATTGAATATCAATGCCTTGATGGCAGCGCTGTCGGCATTGGTCGCCAGCCGCAGCGTTAAACCGGGTTTCAGTCCGGGATTTTCCAACATAAAATTATGGCTTCCAATTCTCAACCGTGCTCAGGGCCTCCAGGCGTGCAGCTTCGAATTCATCGCCTGGGTTCCAGGCTGGCAGTTCGTCGTCGTTGGCGATGGTCCAGCCGGCCAGAAATCCAACCCGGGCATCTTCCACCATACCATCGAAATTCCAGTCGGCCGTTAATTCGTCACTGGGCTGGTGATAATGATGGGCCTCGAAATATTCGACCTGCTGTTTGCCCCAGCCGTTCGGGCGGCCGATGTAATCAGTACCGGCTTTCAGATACAGCGCCGGCACACCAAGCCTGGCGAAATTATATTGGTCCGAGCGGTAAAAGTAGCCGCGGTCGGACATTTGATCCGGTTTGACCATGCGCCCCTGTTGCGCAGCGATGGCATCGACAATGCCGTCGATGGTTGACTTGCCATAACCGATAAACGTCAGGTCACGAGTCTTGCCCCAGATATTGCCGCCGTCGAAGTTGATATTCGCCGCGATTTTACCTGGCGCGAAGGTCGGATGATCGGCATAGTATTTTGAACCCAGCAATCCTTGTTCCTCCGCACCGACGAAGGCTATCAGTACGGAGCGGCGCGGTGTTTGCGGCAGCGCCTTGAACGCACTGGCGATCGCCATAACCTGCGCTACACCGGCGCCGTTATCCAGGGCGCCGTTATAAATATCATCGCCGTCGGCGTCCGGCTTGCCGATACCGAAATGGTCGTGGTGAGCGGTGTAGACCACCACTTCATCGGCCAGGGCCGGATCGCTGCCGGGCAGGATACCGAGAACATTGGCCGAGGTTACCTGGCGGATTGTATTTGGCAAGTCCAGTGAAGTCGTCACACCCAGCGCGACGGGATGGAACTCACGTTTCTGCGCAGCGCTAATCAGGGCATCGAGATCCTGGCCGGCGAACCGGGTCAGTTGCCGGGCCGCATCTTCAGTCACCCAGGCAGCCACCTGCACATGTGGTTCAGCGCCTGCCGGCAATTGAAATTCTTCGCCGGACCAGGAGCTCTGCACCACCTGGAAAGGATAACCGGCGGATGCCGTGGTATGAATGATGATGGCACCCGCGGCTCCCTGCGCTGCGGCACTTTCATATTTATAATCCCAGCGCCCGTACCGCAGGCGGGTCTTTCCCTGAAACAATTGCGGGTCCTGCTCCGGGTCGTTGTTCAGCATGAGCAGGACCTTGCCGCGCAGATCCATACCCTTGTAATCGTCCCACTGATATTCCGGAGCGACGATACCGTAACCGACGAACACGACTTCGGCTTTTTCGATCACGGATGTTGGTGACTGGACACCGCTACTGGCGATGTACTGGTCCCAGTAATGTAAAGTCAAATTGCCCTTGCCACCGGTGAATACCCAGGTTTCGGGTACGCGAGACTGAATGCCGACCAGGTCAAAGGGTTGCTGCCAGTTGCCACCTGGCGCTCCCGGTTTATAACCCATTTGCTCCAGCTGCTGCGCCAGGTAGGCTCGGGCGGCAATATCGCCGGGACTGGCCGGGGCCCTGCCTTCGAACTGATCGGCAGAAATCCTGACCACCTGTTCTCGTAATAATTCCGCGTCGATGTTCCCGGCCACCTGCTCCGCCACCACCAAATTGCTCCGATCAGCCACAGACTCCCTGGTTGCTGACTGGTATGACGGTTCACAGGCTATCAACAATAGTCCGGTAAATATAATGACGATCGCTTTCATGATGTTACCTTATTCTCTTAATTATATTATTCATCTAGACATTTTTATCAAATAGCGACTGGATACCCGGGACAAAGTTTGCGTAATTTTGCCAGCGTCCGCTGGATCGGGTGTGCAGTTCTTCCCGGACCTGCCAAACGCTTGCTGTCTGCACCAGATTGGCTGTGCGGTTGAAGGCGAGGCATCGATCACTCCATTCCAATCCCAGGAAGTCCAGTAATTGACGCAATACCGGTTCAGGGGACTGCACCAGTTCATCATAATCGACCGTAAAGATATTATCAGGAAAACAATCCGTCCAGTGCCGCATCAGCCTGACATGCAGGTTGTAGTAATGAGCGATGTTTTTCAGATCCGTCGCATAGTTAAGATTTCCACCAAGCTGCTGGAAATAAACTGACAAACAATTATCCGATGGATTACGCCTGGTATACACAATCCGTGCTGCTGGAAATAATATTTTGATCAGACCCAGTAACAGAAAATTGTCTGGTTTTTTATCCGTAATATTTTTTGCATCGGGGAACAGCTCATGCACATGGGAAAGATATTCATTTGCCAGCGCTACCAGATCTTGCCGGTTCGCTTCCATCAGTTTTTGCGGCCAGGGCATCAATCTGGTTGAAGCCAGCCAAGGCATAAAATCCAGCTCGCCGCCGCTGGTTATTTCAGGATGGCTGCCAAGAATCTGCTCGATAAGGGTGGAGCCGGACCGGAACATGCCGCACACGAATATCGGTGATGCCGCAAGCGTTGATTGTTTGTTCTGGATCACATCACCGCTGAACTGCTTAATCTGGGCATTGAAATACCGTTCTACTACTTGTTCGTCGTAGGGCGGATTACGTATCCTGCCCATTTCATTGGCGGTGCGATAGGCGTCGAAAGCCTGCTCGTATTGACCTGTATCATCCAAGGCTTTCCCCAATGCAAAGTACAGGCCTTCGCGGGCCTGCGGGTTGTCCGTTGCTTGTACTACAGCCTGCTGCAGTGCTGTAATCAGATGCTTATCATTGCTGGTAACCCTGTCGATATGTGCCAGCCGGGCGAGCGAATCCCAGTGTCGCGGGTCCTGTTCCAGAATCCGCTTATAAATATCCCTGGCCTGCTGCCTTTGTCCTGACTCTTCCAGAATGCCTGCCTTGTTGAACCAGGCGGGGAGATATTTTTTATCAATTTCAAGAGCCCGGTCATACATCGCGATGGCCTTGTCTTTCTGCCGCATTTCCGAGTACAAAACGCCCATGTTTGAATAGACTTCCTGTACATTTTTAATGCCAAGATTGATGGCTGTCTCATAGGCAGTAACAGCTTCAGCGTACCGTTTGCATCTCTTGTACAACAGAGCGAGGTTAAAATGGGCTTCAGCCAGCCGTGGCTGACGCCGCAACAGGCGTTGATAGTGTGTAATGGCGGCCGCAGTCTCACCGATGCCGTCCAGCAGTGCGCCGAGCCGGGAATAGTAATACAGGCGATCTGGTACTTCCTCGGTCAAAGCAACCAGTGTTTCAATCGCTTTTCCAGCTTGCCGTCCATGCAGATACAGATCTACCAGCGCGCGCAGTATTTCCTCGCGGTGTTGCCCGGTCGACAGTAATGACTGAAATTTCTCTTCGGCTTCTTGCAGTCGTCCGTTGGTGATCAGTCTTTCGGCCTGCTCGAATGTCTTGTTGAATTCTAATGCCTTGTTCACTGGTCACCACCATCTGGTATCGAAATGGCTATGTCCCTGGAAACCATTTACAGGCTCTCAAAAAGCAGACGGCGGGTATAAACCCGCCGCCTGTTTCATTCCGCTTGAAGTTACGCTTAAAACTTCTGGCTGATTCCGAAGAAGAAGAAACGGCCCAGCGAGTCCCAGGTTCCCGGGATAGTGTTGCCGTTACCATAAACTTCCACATCGGAGAAGTGTCCACTGACAGGCGGATCGTTATCCGTAACGTTATTCACGCCCATCATTAACGTGGTCTGGCCGATGTTGATGAAAGTCGGCGTGTACTGGATAAACATATCCAGGTAGTGCTCACCGTCCGCGCTGTAGCGGTCCAGATCATACTCATCGACGCCACCGACATAACGCCAGGCCAGATTAGCCACGATATTCCATGGTGTGGTCCAGGTTGTATTGAACACATGTTTCCATTCCGGTATCGGCCGGCCACAAACACCGCCCCACGTCCCGCCGCATTCATCAATCGGGGCGCCTGGGGAGAGCTGCTGGTCGAACTGCTGCACCCATGTCCCACGG
>JACVQI010000195.1 GCA_015661095.1 Gammaproteobacteria bacterium | reverse complement strand
ACAGATGCAGGGCGGTTGCTTCACCATTTCCAGCCTCGGCCACATCGGCGGCACCGGCTTCACGCCGATCGTGAATGTCCCGGAGGTCGCCATCCTGGGTGTCGCCCGCTCCACCATCAAACCGGTCTACCGCGATGGCAAATTCGAACCCCGGCTGATCCTGCCCTACTCACTGTCTTATGATCACCGCGTCATTGACGGCGTCGCCGGCGCGGAGTTCACCCGCTTCCTGAGCGCGGTGCTGACTGATATCCAGCAAATTTTACTCTGATAACAACGCAGGATCAGAACTCATCACAGGTATAGTGAGAGAATGAACGACCCACTGTCGTTCAGGTATAAAATAATAATCTGGAGACAATGATGGGTATTCTTAAAAAAGGACAACTCCCGATATTGCTGGTCAATGCAATTGCGCTTACGGCTTTTTCTATCTTGTTCATCACACGTCAAAATTACGAATTCCTGCTCTATATCGGCGTGATCATTTTCTTCCTTGGACTGATCCTGCAACCTGCCGAATTCAGTGCTCTGGGGGCTGACAGCCTGGTCGATATTAAACATGGCGGGCGGCGGCCTGCATTTCGGCGGCAAATTAATATATGAAGTTATCCTGATTCCCATCGTCGGCGAGCCGTACTACATTCTTAAATATGATCAATTCGTTCATATCGTTGGATTTGGCACAGCTACTCTGGTCATGTATTACCTGTTGAAACCATTATTAAGGACTGACCTGAAACAGTGGTCGGCGCTCAGTGTTGTGGTTGTCATGGCCGGGCTTGGGGTTGGCGCACTCAATGAAATTGTCGAATTCCTGGCCACTGTGCTCGTTCCGGAAACAGGGGTTGGCGGATATGTCAACAGCTCGCTCGATCTGGTCGCGGATCTGATCGGGGCGCTAGTCGCGATGCTCTATATACGCATTCTGGAAAAAGCGACACCTAGATCAGGGCATTACCCGCGGACCAGCCAGGTTTGATGCCATCAGGATTATTGAGGAGATAAGCAAATGGGCAAACTATTCAAAATTGCCGGTTTCCTGCCCTACACGGCCATGATCTTCCTGAACGCCTTTGTCGATCTGGGACACAAGATTGTCATTCAGAACACCGTCTTCAAGATCTACGATGGACAGACGCAGATCATCCTGACGGCAATCGTTAATGCATTAATCCTGCTGCCGTTTGTGATGTTCCTGACACCGGCCGGCTATCTCTCCGATAAATATCCTAAAAACCGGGTGATGCGCATCAGTGCCTGGGCTGCTTTGATTCTGACTGCCTGTATAACTTTATTCTACTATCTTGGTTTATTCTGGCTGGCTTTCGCGATGACATTCATCCTGGCCATACAGGCCGCATTTTATTCACCGTCCAAATACGGTTATATAAAAGAGTTGGCCGGCAAGGAACACCTGGGACAGGCCAATGCCGTAGTACAGGCAGCCACAACCATCGCCATACTCGCCGGAACCTTTATCTTTTCCATTCTGTTTGAATTTTATCTGCAAGGGGTCGATTACCGGAATGACAGCCAGATACTCCTCAAAACCATAGCCCCGGCCGGCTGGTTTCTCGTCTTCAGTACCGGCATGGAAGTAATACTGGCTTACCGGCTGCCTGAAAAACAACCTCTGGACGAAAGCATGCGCTTTGACTGGGGCAGCTACAAACGCGGCACATATCTGCATGAAAACTTCCAGGTTATAACCAAACGGGAAGTCATCTTTCTGTCGATTATCGGATTGTCGATCTTCTGGGCCATCGGCCAGGTATTACTGGCATCCTTTCCTGCCTTCGCCAAAGAGCATCTCGGACTGGATAATACAGCCATCGTGCAGGGCACACTCGCCTGTGCCGGCATCGGCATCATGATCGGCTCATTGATATCCGGACGCGCTTCGAAAGGCCATATTGAAACCGGTTTGATTCCGATCGGATCGTTTGGCATCACTATCTGTTTATTCCTGTTACCCGGACTGGACACTCCTGTTCTGCATATAATCAACTTTCTGTTGATCGGCATATTCGGGGGACTGTTCATCATCCCGCTGAATGCCCTGATACAGTTCTATGCCACTGAGCATGAACTGGGCCGCGTGCTCGCCGGCAACAATTTCATCCAGAATATAACCATGCTGGGCTTCCTGGCGTTAACCGTCCTCTTCGCTTTACTGGGGATGGAAAGCACCGTGATATTTTTTACCCTGACGCTGGTTGCCCTGGCCGGGGCCTTGTATACGCTCTATAAACTACCCCAATCCCTGATCCGCTTTCTCGTCAGTTTCATCATCGGCAGCAGTTACAGCCTGGAAGTCATTGGCATGAGAAATATTCCGGAACGCGGCGGCGTGCTCATGCTCGGCAATCACATCAGCTGGATCGACTGGGCCATGATACAGGTCGCCTCGCCACGACCGATCCGGTTTGTCATGTATACCGGCTATTATCAGCGCTGGTACCTGAAGTGGTTCCTGGATCTGTTCGGCGTCATTCCTGTCGGCGGCGGCGCCAGTGTGAGCGCCCTTAAAAACATTACCGCCATGATCAACCAGGGGGATGTCGTCTGTCTGTTTCCAGAAGGAACCATCAGCCAGTCGGGGCAACTGATTAACTTCCAACGGGGTTATGAAAAGGCCGCACGAGACGCAGAGGGTGTCATACTGCCATTTTATATACGCGGTCTGTGGGGCAGCTGGTTTTCGCGATCCAGCGACAAACTGAAACGTATCCGCAAGGATTCCATTAAACGCGACATCGTGGTCGCCTTCGGGCCGCCGCTGCCCATGAGCACAACTGCGGCAGAACTGAAAAAACGTATTTTCGACCTGTCTATAGATTCCTGGCAGCGCTATACGGATTCCCTGCAACCTCTGGCCGCATCGTGGCTGAAAATGATCAAGCGGTTGGGTAATGACCCGGCCATCGTCGATTACGGCAGTGAACCAATATCCGGCTACAAACTCGGTGCCGCGGTTATCGGCTTCGCGCGCCTGATCAAACGCTACAGCCCGGAACAAAATCTCGGCGTATTATTGCCGGCCAGCAGTGCCGGCGCCATCGCCAATATGGCGGCTTTATTATGCGGCAAGACCCTGGTTAACCTGAACTATACCGCGAGCAGGGATGCGCTGGCCGCGGCACTGGCGCAAGCCGGCATCAGGAGCATTTACACGTCGCGAAAGTTCCTGCAGCGGCTGGAACAAAAGGGCCTGGACTTTTCCGGGCTGTTTACCGGCCTGAATATCTACCACATGGAAGACCTGAAGGCCGAACTCAAGCGTGTGCCCATGCTGGTGATACTCATCAGTGTGAGACTGTTGCCGGCCTGGTTGCTGAAAACTCTATTTTGTAAAAATGTTGCACTGGACAGCCCGGCTGCGATTCTGTTTTCCAGCGGCAGTGAAGGCATCCCCAAAGGCGTCATGTTGAGCCACCGGAATTTCATGGCCAACCTGAAACAGATATCGGATGTCCTCAATACCGAAGACAGCGATATCATCATGGCAACCTTGCCCCTGTTCCATGCCTTCGGCCTGACCGCCACAACCTTCATGCCCCTGATTGAAGGCATACCCATGGTCTGTCATCCCGATCCGCTTGACGCAGTCAATATCGGCAAGGCGGTCGCCAAATATCGCGCGACCATTCTCTGCGCCACCTCCACATTTCTCAGGCTGTATGTAAAAAACCAGCGGGTTCATCCGCTGATGTTCGAATCGCTGCGGATCGTCGTTGCCGGCGCGGAAAAACTCAGCCCGGACGTGCGGGATGCCTTTAAATTAAAATTCAACAAGGACATCTATGAAGGTTACGGCGCAACGGAAACCACGCCGGTGGCCAGCGTCAATATCCCCAACCATCTGGACGTCAATTACTGGAATGTTCAGTTAGGCATGAAGGAAGGTACGGTCGGTATGCCGCTGCCGGGCACCAGTTTCCGGATCGTCGATCCGGCCACGCTGGAAGAATTGCCGACCGGTACGGACGGACTGATCCTGATCGGCGGCGCCCAGGTCATGCTGGGTTATCTGCAGGCGCCCGACAAAACCGACGCGGTCATCGCCACAATCGAAGGTAACCGCTGGTACAAAACCGGCGACAAGGGCCATCTGGATGATGACGGTTTTCTGACCATCGTTGACCGTTATTCCCGTTTCGCCAAGATCGGCGGCGAAATGATCAGCCTGTCCGCCGTGGAGGAGAAAATCCGCAGGATACTGGCGGCACCTGAACTGGAACTGGTTGCGATCAATATGCCGGATGAAAAGAAAGGTGAAAAAATTGTGTTGATGGTTGAGCAGGATATCAATTACGACCAGTTGCAGGATGACTTGCTTGCAGCCGGATGCAATCCGCTGCTGATCCCGGCGGAATATCTCATGGTCGAACTGATCCCCAAACTCGGCAGCGGCAAAACCGACTTTGCGTCCGCAAGGGCTTTATTGAACAAACATATCGGGAATACATAGCGGATTAATAAGCAATCGGGTGGAGCGCTATGATGGCCGTGGCATAGACAGGCAAAGTCACAGGATGGATGCGCAGAGCTGCGGTCTGAGCAAAAATCATCCTTGTCTGCCGCCGCGGAAGATAGTATTTTGAGCCGGACCTCAACCCTATTGATAGAAACAATACATGAACTGCCGTCAAATCTTCCTCACT
>JACVQI010000194.1 GCA_015661095.1 Gammaproteobacteria bacterium | reverse complement strand
CCAGTCATTCAGGGTGCTGGTCACGCCGGTGGCGTCCAGTCCCGCCAGATAACGCAGATTCAGACCGACGCCACCGATCCGGGCGCCCTTGAGGTCCTGCAACGATGCCGGTTGCTGCGTCAGGAATACCTGATAGGTATCGATCATGCCGGTGGTGGTGAGGTAAACCTGGTTATGATTATCCCAGACGCGTTTGACGTCGGGATAACGATCCGCCAGGTCGCTGATGGTGCGCGCCACCAGACCGATATCCGTGGTGACGAAAGGCGTGACATAGGCCAGGTTGTAAAACGGCACCTTGTCCGGATAAAACGGCGTGGTGACGATGCCAATATCACCCAGGTCATATTTCAGGGCATCGAGCACGCCCCGGGTTTTGGCGATGGTGCCGCTGAAACCTTTGTTCCACTTGATGCGGTAATTACCGGTCGCCGCCAGACGCCGGTTCGCTTCCGGCATGTAATAATCGATGAAGAGGCGGACCCAGGATGCCGTCGGCGCATAGGCATCGATGGCGGTCAAGGGGATCACTTCCTCAGCGCTGGTTTTTTCTTGCGCAAGGATCAGACAAACCGTCAGGCAAATACTCGCCACCAGCTTGACGGCCCGTAGCTGTTTCCTCGCGGCAGGGTGAATGAGTGAAGGCATCAGGATTTTGAAGTTTATTTCACCCGGATATTAACCAATTAACCGGGGCAGCAAAAGCGGAAACTATGGCGGCCCATGGCATGCCGTCAGAAACCGTAGTATTCATTTGGCGGGTTTCATTTCATTCAACCCACCCTACAATCATAATCGAAACCGTAGGTCGGGTTGAGTAAGCGAAACCCGACATTGATTATTCACGCCATGTTCAGGTTTAATACACCTATAAAACCGCATATTGAGGATCACACCATGAAGATTTGTTTTATCGGCCTGGGACGTATGGGCAGCGGCATGGCCAAACGCCTGCTGGATAAAGGTCATGAACTGAGTGTTTACGATCAAGTCCCAGCCCTGATCAAACCGTTGGTGGAGGCCGGCGCGCGCGGTGCGAAATCGGTCGCTGACGCCATCGCCGGCAGCGACGTCATAATTTCCATGCTGCCCAGCGATGCGGCGCTGGACAGTCTGGTGTTCGACGCAGGCGGCTTACTGGCGAGTATGAGCAAAGGCATGGTGCATATGCCCATGGGAACGCATGGCGTGAAACAGATAGCGAAGATCAACCAGGCCCACACGGATGCCGGTCAGATCCTAGTCGCCACGACCGTATTGGGGCGGCCCGATCTCGCCGCCAGCGGCCAGTTGACTATCATCCCTGGCGGCCCGGCGCAAACCGTGCAACGGCTGCAACCGGTATTCGCAGCGCTGGGCCGGCAGGTACTCGATGCCGGCGAGGATCCGATTTCGTCCACCGTGGTTAAAGTTGCCCACAACTTCGTGTTGGGTTGCGCTATCGAAGTGATAGGTGAAGGCGTGTCGCTGGTGCGCAAACTGGGCGGCGATCAAAAATTGTTTCTTGATACCCTGGTCAAGGGCTTGTTCAGTTGCACCGCTTATGATGTTTATGGAAAAATCATTGTTGAAGAAGCGTATGACAAAGTAGGGGCCTCGGCCTTCATCGGTTTAAAAGACGCGAACCTGGCCCTGGAAGCAGCCGAAGTCGCGCAGATGCCGCTGCCGAGCGCGAATGTCCTGCGCGATCGGCTGCTCGGCGCCATTGCCCATGGCGAGGGAAATCTGGACTGGGCAGTGGTGGCGCGTGACCAGGCCCGCGCCAGCGGTCTGGAATAATCATTCATTCAAGCGCGATAGGCATGGATTCCTTCATCGCTACTCTACTGACGTATCTCAATAAACTGGGACGTAACCTGCCGTATGGTTTACGGCGCCGGATCACAGATTTTCCCGGCGTGCTGACTATGTTTAGCGCGCTTACCCGTAGCCGTATGGAGTTCGCGCCAACGCCGGAAGGATATACCCTGGCTTTTAACCCTCTGCTGCACTCCAATATGCTGACTTCCGGAAGTCTTGCTGCCTATGAACCACAACTGCAGGCGGCAATCCGGCGCTACACCGGAACGGGCATGATTGCCTATGATATCGGAGCGAATGTCGGTTTATTTTCCCTGCTTTTTTACTCCATCGTCAGGCAAGGGGACGGTATGGTGTATGCCTTTGAACCGGAACCAAACAATATTGCCTGTCTTGAACGCACACTGGCGGCAAACGAATGCCCGGGTATCAAACTCTGCCGGCAAGCAGTGAGTAATACGACGGGGGCAGCTCCATTCGACCGCCGGGGTGGCGCGTTCTCGGGGCGCCTGGTGGGAGCGATACATAATTACACGCCCACTCGGAACATCGCGACAGTGGAAACCACCTCAGTGGATGCCTGTGTGTTCGAGCGCGGATTTCACCCACCCGGTATCGTCAAAATAGATGTGGAGGGCAATGAGGGTCTAGTGCTGGAGGGAATGCAGGGCGTCATGGAGAAATTTCATCCGATCGTGATCTGCGAAATCCATACCCATCTCGGCGATAACGGCCAGCGTATACTCGATCTGTTGTCACAACACGATTATGACGTGTCTAAATTGGACAGTGGTCATACCCTGGCTGTAGCGAAGACTTCGTAACAAGGTCACGCGGCGGATGGCGCAGCCATTACCACCACGTTTGTTTATCTTGCTCTGCATAATTTATGAATGAATTCGCAAGGATTCTTTAACGATGAATCGATTTGTCGTGGTTACGATTCGATCCACTTCACAACGAAGGTAAACTCCGGCGGTCCGACGGGCCAACCGGAGATCTGCGGACGATTACTGGGCCCGTTTCGCTGTGAAGGTAGTCTCGGCCGGGCCTGGCGCACCGGCAGGCGGATTTCTGAAACTGCTGATTAAATTCATTTCATCGCCATTGACGGTCGCTTTGTAATCGATGGTCATGGCTCCGCCATCCGGACCCGGAAAACTCAGGACGAAAGTCATATCGTTACCGTTTATCTTGCCATCGCTAATCGGCGTCGCGCCGAAGGCATTAGACATCGTCCCGGTCAGATTATTACCGTCCACCGCGAACTCGAACGTCATGTCGAATGGACCTTGCGGGGTTTCAAGCGAGGCGCTCCATTTACCGGTAGCACCCTGCGCTGAAACCGCCAGCGACGTCAGCGTGAGAATTATTGCGCAAATAACTTGATGCATCTTCATAGCCACCCCTGCATTATTTATTGTTGAGGACAGCAAGAATAGAAGCTATTTCCTGATATGTCCAGATTAACAGATTAGTAACAAATGCGGCCAAAATTATTACTACGTAAACTTCCCTACTCCTCTACAATTAACAGCAGTGGTAAACTAAATAGTTGATGAATCTAGCCATACATGCCGTGATTAAAAACACACGCGGCATAATACTTATAACACATTAGCCAGTATCGAGATTCATGAAAATACGCGATATAACGGACAGCGATCTAAGCACGTTAGCCGAAATGAATCACCAGCTTATTATTGACGAAGGACATAGCAATCCGATGAACGTATCGCAACTTCGAGCAAGGATGCAGGAGTGGCTCATTTCAGAATACAGAGCAGTCATGATAAGCAGCGGCGACATCGATGTGGGCTATGCGCTTTGGCGGGTAGAACCAGACTTTATCCATGTCCGGCAGTTTTTCATTGCCAGGCAATATCGTCGTAAAGGATTGGGACGGACAGCGATTTCGGAACTAACAAAAACCCGGTGGCTGGGCAGAAATATCCGCCTTGAAGTATTGACGGGCAATTCAGTTGGCCAGGCTTTCTGGCACACCGTAGGATTTAAGGATTATTGTATTACTTTGGAATATCGAGATGCATAATATCGGGATTGTATCGACACGATGGACATAATCCAGGAAGACGCCGATGAAAAGTAGATGCTTACACCGTTCCTTATATACCTTGTTATTCTTCGCCAATCTGACTTCGCTGCCGCCCGCCCTGGCCCAGGGTTATTCCTATACCGATCCCGCGCCAATTGGCGTGCCGGTTACGTCGATCGTGCAACTCGGGCCGATGAACACCACCAATTACGATGTCACCATCACGCTACTGGAGTCAGTCCGTGGCAAACAGGCGCTGGAACGACTGCAGGCTGCCGATGCGGCTGTCAAATCGCCGCAGTCTGGTTATGAATATCTATT